>JBAUBA010000225.1:0-9288 GCA_049676265.1 Atribacterota bacterium | reverse complement strand
CTAAAGGGTAGAACGCAAAGTCTTGGGTCTAAGGCATTTTAATATGCTTCTATATTTTCTTTATTGCTATGACCAACAAACTGCCAACTTTTAACAAAAAGTTGGCAGTTTGTTTATTTTATTTAATAGGTGACAAAGGACTGTCCCCGGTCACCCCTTGTAATGAGTTTTTGGCTTTATGTTAAGAAGCAATAATAAAAATTTAAGGATGAAGGAGTTAAATTATATGGCAAGAGTAAATCACCAAGCAGGGAAGAGATTATTTTTCATTTCGTTTTTATTTCTGAGCATCTTTGTTTTGTTGGTATCTCCGGTTAGTGCACTGGAAGAGGTTGTGAATAAGGACTGCACTATAGAAGATGAGGTTTTTGATAGGGACTGGAAAAAGTACTCTGATTTAGAGAACACACCACTCACCTTTGAAGAGCATCCTCTCACGGCAAGAAGCCCGGAAACACAAAAATACTACGCCACGCAATCGGAGATAGTTGATGCCGAACTTCAGATATTTTTTCTGAAAAGAGACATGGAGATTGACCGTCTCATGCGCCTTGAACTGAAAGAATATAAAAAAGCACTTGTGAGTGGGCACAAGAAAAATTTATTGAAGAGTTTCTGTAGATTGTCCTTCCTTACAGTTCATACGACATATGAGGCATACCATACAGCTAAATCCCTGGTTGGAACACCTAAAGCCCCTGGTGGTACCTATGGTAATCTGTTTACCACTCCGAGTCTTGTTTCGGCGGTAGGCTCAGCACTAAAAATCACAAATACTTACAAAGCCATGGCTCCTCCGGAGTCATCAGCACTTGCCAATAATTCACAAGGCATAACCAAGGTATTAGATGATGCAACTCTGAATATTGCTCTTGAAACGGTTGAAAGTCTTGCAGATCCGAAGAAAATTGCTGTTGAAGTTGTTACTCAGATATTAAAAGCAGCACCCATACCCACATCTGCCAATGAGTGGAAGTTGACCGAGGACGACTTTAATATCCTAAGGACAGAGCATCTCAAGAACAAAGAAATTGATAATGCAATAGCGGAAAGTTATAGAGTGAACTTAGAAAGGAATGATAAAGTCAAGGAATTGGAAGTCCGGATTTCAGAATTGAAGATAGAACTTGCCGAACGGGAAGCAGATGAGAAGAGCAGGGTAAAGGATTTATTGGTGGATAATTGCAAGGATAGAGAAGAAGAAGCAGAGGATGAAGAATGCGATTGTGAACATCTATGTTTGTGTGATAATGAAAATGACTGCATGACTGCCGGTGGTTACTGGTATGATGATCAATGCAATGATCTTGAAGAAGACACTTCTGCCGGAGAATTTAATTGTCCGATTCCCGCAGGAGCGGAACACTATGTAACAAGCACCGAGGATTATTGGAAAATGGATGGTAAAAATGTTGGTCCATATCAGTCATGGTATGTATACACAGAAAAAACGAAGAAAGAGGTGTTCATGTGTTACGACGCTGAAGGCAATTTGTGTGGAGTAGATAAGTGGTGGAGTAAAAATGGAACGCTCCTTGCGGAGTATGATCATAAAACGGGAGAAAGTAAGTGGTGGTATGATAATGGAATACTCAAGGAGGAGTATAATTACAAAGATGGTAAAAAGAATGGAATAAGTAAGAAGTGGGATGAATCTGGAAAACTCGAGTACGAGTGTTATTACGAAGATGATATATGTGTAAGTTGCGTCCTTGGACAATGTGAATAGGAAAACGCAAACCAGAATTTTATTTTAATTCTATCAGGTTCCGGTGGAAAATGTTAGGACAGGGATTTATATCGCAATATGTCTGATATTCATAATAAACTTAGAATTTAAAAATTAATTAATTTAATATATATACGGGGTTAGATCTTGCAATATAATAAAAGCTATGCTATTTCAGCAACATGACCAGACCATTGGGATAGAATTTAAATAAATAGATAAGGTGTGCTAAGTCAATAATTCGGTAATTTTTAGTAAAAAACCTATAGTATCTGACGAGTTTCTTAACCAGAGCCAGAAAATTCCCAGCCCTTTGGCCTTTGCTGAAGGGCTTTTTCTCTGAAGAAATAAGGACTTTATTTCATAAACATGTTATAGTAAATGAGGTGGATTTTCCAAGCAAAAAAGTAGGGTAGGAGTGTTATCGGTTTTATGGTCTTGCTTTGTTTTGAATGAACTGTTGACATGAATTAAAATTAGTAAATATAATTAACATAAAATAAATAATAAGGTGAAAATTATGAGCAATACTTCTAGTTGGTATTCAAGACTAAGAAAACCTTCATGGTCGCCACCTGGTTGGCTTTTTGGTCCGGTTTGGGCGGTGCTTTATATCATCATCGCTGTGACTTTTGGTACAGTGTTTTATAAAGCTTTCATCGATCAATGGTCCTGGCTGGTAACCCTTCCGTTTGTTCTTAATCTCATTTTTAATTTTACCTTTACTCCCTTGCAGTTTGGTTTGCAAAACAATCTTCTTGCCGCGATTGATATTGTATTAATTTTAGGAACTCTTATTTGGGCTTTGGTTTCGGTCTGGTCACATGCTCATTGGATTGTATATGCCAATATTCCGTATCTTCTTTGGGTCACCTTTGCAACCAAATTGCAATTTACCATCACCTATTTGAATTGGAAATAAATTATTTCATCTTTTTTACTAAGGTATTAGACTGGCTTATACTTTATGAATGGGAATTCAATAATTTTTGGGAGTTATAAATTTTTTAACTACTGTTTGAAAGTAAAATTGATATACAAAAGTTCTGTCTATGTTACAGTCTGGGGAGCTTGTTAATTCCCAGCCCTTTGGCATTTGCTGAAGGGCTTTTTTATATTTTTGAAAAAGAAGGATTTTTTAAGATCTTTGTAGTATTAGGTAGGAGAAAATTGGAAAAAAAATGAGGGGAAAGAGGAAAAGTGATAATTCAAGACTTGACTCACTAAACTATTCTGAATGGGCACTTAAAAATTATTTCTTTATTTTGAACTTAACTATATAACATATAATAACTTATAACTATCTGAGATATGTAATGTTATTATTTAGGAGGCTATTAACTTACTCCTGATGGGTTGTGATTTTAATAATGTTTTATACAGAAAGAATAAAAAGATTTTTTTATTGGAGCAAAAAAGCGGTCTTTACACAGAAAAGAACTCTCTTTTCACTTCCGAGGATATGGATTCAGTTACTATATTATCGATTGCGAAATGAGATTTCAGCCGAGATTTATGTCAGTTATCGTTTTTGGGAAAATAGTCATGAAAAAGTAAGGCATCATTTTACCAATAAAGATAATGTGTATCTGGTTGAAACCGTTAACGATCAGTCAAAGATTCATCTGTTGAGAGATAAGCTCATCCTGTTGAATCGTATGGGAACCGCCTTGGGGCGAGATTACATGGATATACAAACAGTATCCCCTGATGGTTTTCATGATTTTTTCAAGAAACATAAAAAGCTTATTGTAAAACCAAGATCAGCGGCTCATGGAAAAGGTATCCGGGTAATCGAAGGTCCTCTCAAGTATGAAGATGCTGAAGCCCTTAGAATTAAGCTGATCGAGGAGGGTGACAGACTGGTTGAGGAGTTTGTGGACCAACATCCGGAGATGAGTCGGATCTATCCCCATGCAGTGAACGTCATCAAGATTCACACTTTGAATATCGGCGGAGAAATCAATATCGTATTGCCTCAAATCCTTCAGTTTGGTGCTAACGGCAACCAAATCAGTCATGGTGGGTTTGTTGTTCCGATTAATGAGGATACGGGAACAATATGTGTAACCAAACATTTTAAAGAGTATCTATTAGAACGGATCCCCCGGGACTTACTAGAAGAACGCCCAATTCCCTATTTCCATAAAGCTCTGGATCTTGCGAAAAAGCTGGCTGAAAAAGTACCAGAACTTGTATATGTCTGCTGGGATATTGGTATCAGCAGGACCGGACCGGTTGTAGTGGAAGGAAACGGTGCATCTTCTGTCTATGGAGATTGTCAGAAATATTATTATGCAAGAACTGGGTTGGGTGGAAAAGATTTTTATGATGAGATCCTCTTCTACTGCCAGAAACGTGCAAACTTGACGGATGAGAGTGTCCGGGCGATTCAGCAAACGCTTTATTATGAAACTACTGGTAAGGACAGGGATCTAGACGGTATGATTGTCCTGGGCAGTACCTATTGCAGGTACCGAATTGAACAAGCGCTGTACTATGCGAAAGGGAAAAAGAACATCATATACCTGGTAAGCGGGCAGGGAGAATGTAAAGAGATATTCAGGGATGGAAATCCAGGTTTCATTACGGAGAGCTCATATATGGCTGAATACTTGATTCGGAGGGGGATAGATCCAAGTAATATCCTCCTTGAAAACCATGGCCGATCCACTTCGGAGAATCTCAAATATTCCCTTTCCCTGTTAGACAAGAATTATTCGCGATTCCGAAAAGAGGGTAAACCCTGTATTGGTATAGTAACTGCTGGATTCCACATGAAAAGGGTCTTTGATTTATTGAATGCGCACCCATCTGCTGCCAACTATGAATGGGTCTCCCTGCCTGCTTATGGCTCTCATACTGGTAAAAACAGTTGGTATAAAAATCCAAAAGGGTTGAAAATCATTCTAAATGAATTTGCAAAATGCCAATCATGAGAAACAATATCCAGGGATGCTTCAATCTTACAACCACATGATATAGGGGACCGTTGTATTAGCTTAATAACTCGGAAACTTTTTGTTGTATTTTGTAAGGAGTTTGATAATCAATAATAATATCTGGTATTGACTATTTCTTCCAGCTTGTGACAAACTTTTTCAGTTTCATCACTCATGCAAAAGTTGCGAAAATCGTCTTAGTAGGAAAGTTAAAAAACAGTTATTTTTGTTATTTTATCGAAGAATTAATTGATTTAATCTAATATTTGCTATGGTTATATTCCCCTTAAAAGTTCTGAAGCTGAACAATAGAGGGAGCCAGTCAATTTCCAGCCCTTTGGCCTTTACTGAAGGGCTTTTTATTTTTTTAAATTTTATTATAAAAAAAGAAGGACTTTGTAAGTTTATGTAGTAATTTAATTAAAGTAACGTTTTTTAGAAAAGGCTTTATGGGTGGATAAAAGTCGAGAAGAATTAATTGGGAGGTAATGCATGCCGAATATAAAAATAGTAAAGGGCTATATCCCTGGTTCAATCGGTCGAGTTGCTGAACTTCATGGTACTTATTATCACGAGCATTGGGATTTTTCGGTGTTCTTTGAAGCGAAGGTGGCTACTGAGCTTTCAGAGTTCCTCGGGAGATATGATGAAAAATGCGATGGTTTCTGGACCGCATCACTTAACGATCGTGTTGAAGGCTCTATTACCATCGACGGGATTCACGCCGAAAAAGAAGGAGCGCATCTTCGGTGGTTCATTATATCCGATATCTTGCGTGGAAGAGGTATGGGCAACCAACTCATTAACAAAGCTCTCGACTTTTGTAGGAACAAAGGATACAGGCGGGTATACCTCTGGACTTTTGAGGGTCTTAGTGCTGCGAAACACCTCTATGAGAAGAGTGGTTTTGAACTCGTTGAACAACACAAAGGAATACAGTGGGGTACAGAGGTTAACGAACAGAGATTTGAACTGTCGCTTGAATAGTTTAGCATCACTAAAATGCTTTTTTATGCGAAAAAAAGGATTTTTGAAAAGTTTATCGAATATATAAATTAATATAGACTTATCCGGGCAAGGAGGAATTATGATTAATATTTTTAAGCAAGAATTAGGCGAGATACATTCTTTTTTTAAAAACAATTATAAGGAAGCGATTGTCCTGTGCACATCAACACTTTTCCTTGTTCTGGCAATTTGTCGACCAATAGGATCGTCTTTGGTAATAAGCTACCTGATTTATTATGCAATCCTTCCGATTTTTACCATTTTAATTGTCTTGAGAAGGAATCCTCTTGATTTTGGCCTCAGGCTCGGGGATTATAAATTATGGAGTTTTTATGTAGCCATAACAGTTGTTATCGCTATCCCCGTATTGTACATTGGCTCTCTTTTTTCTTCAATAGATCAGTATTATACTAAACCTTTTGATTACTACAGTTTTTTCACTCAAATGGTTCCCCTTCTTTTTTTCTGGGAATATATACTTCGCGGTTTTCTTCTATTCGGACTTAAGGAAAGGTTTAAAGAGGCGAGTATACTTATACAGATGGTTCCCTTTGTGCTTCTTCATATCGGAAAACCAGAAATTGAGATACTGATGTGCATTCCCATGGGATTGTGGTTCGGATATATTGCCTATCGGGGAAAGTCATTCTGGCCGGCATTCATCTCCCATACTTTCATTAACTTTACCCTAAAATACTTTGTAAATTTTTGATGGTGAAGTAGAGAAAGACAATTATCCGTCTTTTGGTAATTAGCTGAAAGGCTTTTATTTAATAACAAGGAATAAGAGAATAATATTAGAGGTGAATTAAAGGATGGAGAAGACATTAGTTTTAATAAAACCCGATGCATTTAAAAGAGGATTAGTTGGGGAAATTATTACGAGATTTGAAAGAGTGGGACTAAGGCTGGAAGAAATGAGAATAGTAAATGCTACTACTAAAATTGTCGAACGACACTACCCTGATGACAAAAATTGGGTTAGATCTGTTGGTAAAAAGACTGTAGATACTTATCAAAAATATAATTTAAATATTGTAGAGGATTTAGGTACTGATGATGCCCTGGAAGTTGGTAATCTGGTTAGAAAATGGTTAATTCGACAAATAACTTCAGGGCCAATAATCGCAATTATCTTAAGTGGAAATCATGCTATTGAAGTTGTAAGAAAAATAGTTGGGAACACGGTTCCTCTTTTTGCAGAATTGGGTACAATAAGAGGTGATTTTTCCATTGATTCACCCGACCTTTCTGCTAAGGAGAAGCGCGCTATACAAAATTTAGTTCATGCCTCATCTACCATTGAGGAGGCGGAACGAGAAATTTCTCTCTGGTTTGAAAGTAAGAATTTACAATAAGTGAGCTTAATTATTGTTGGTGTAAACTTTAGTGGACTAACTAGATAGAAAGAAGACTGCTACTTTTTTTATCTTTTCTTTTGCTTTCTTGACTCGATACTATATTTTAATTATAGACAAGGTATAGAAAATATGCTAACATTATCTCGTTAAAAAGAGGGATACCAGATTCACAATAATATTACATTAGGAGGAAGCAATGAAAGAAAAAGTGGAAGCAGCTTTAGAGAAGATAAGACCATCTCTTCAGGCAGATGGCGGAGATGTTGAATTGGTAGAAGTGACTACAGATGGAGTGGTAAAAGTAAAATTGACCGGTGCCTGCAGCGGATGTCCAATGAGAGAGATGACTTTACAGATGGGTATTGGCAGAGCATTAAAGGAAGAAATTTCTGAAGTAAAAGAAGTTGTAGCTGTATAATTATTCTTTAACAAGAATAGATATCAAGAAAAGCAAAATAATAAATAGAATAGGGGTAGGGTATTACAATATACCGTACCCCTTATTATTTCCAAATTAAAAAATAACTTCACTTCAATACGGAAATCTTATTGATGTAAATTTTAAGTGGATAATGAGAAAGATAGAAGAATATTTATTGTTTTTATTTTTTTATATTTTTTTCTTTACGCGATACAAAAAATCCTGATTTAATTGTAAAATACAGTAGTTTTCAGTTATAATAAATATTATAAAAGAATTATTATTAATATATATTTACCATAAAATGTTTTAGGATGGTAATTAATGAATGAAACTACAGTAAAAGAATTATATAAAAAAATATCCAAAAAAATTTTACACACACAAATATTAGATGATATCTCTTTATATAAAGAGTTGATTAGAAAATATATTGAAAATCCTCTATTTTTAAAGCAATTAACCTCTATGGTAAAAAATAAAGATTATAGTTGTCAGACAGTGTATTCATTATGTCAGGGCATCATCGTCAATATTGACAAAGAACATAATCCCACTAATTGGATTCATCAGGTGTATCAATTTACCCTCTCTAAATCTTTCCCTGAAACAGTAAATCTATCCTTTAAGGATATTTCCTCTAATTGCCGAAAAACTTTCTTACTCTATTTGGAAATTTTAAGAGTAATTTTGAAGTTCCAAAAGTCGTCCGGTGATCCTGCTTTTTACAGCAAATTTCCTCTTAATTTTTTAACTTCTGACGAAAAAAGCAAACTGGAGAATCCTGCTGAATATAAAAGATTTTTAAAGGCATTTAATGATAAATATGTCTACGAGATGATGAAATTAAGCCAGGAAATTTTAAAGTTCAATACTTTAGACCACATATGTGGAGTAAATTGGATTGCTTTATTTGTCGGCAGGCAGTTATATAATCTGGGTCTTCCTGTTGATTTGGGGAGGATTTCGGGAGCAGCAGCAGGACATGATATCGGAAAATATGGATGTAAAGATATCGAGGTAGAAAGAACTCCCTATTTACATTATTACTATACTGATATGTGGTTTAAAAAACATAATATCCCTTATATCGGACACATTGCAGTTAATCATTCTGTTTGGGATTTAGAATTAGAAAATTTGCCCCTGGAATCACTTATATTAATTTATTCTGATTTTCGGGTTAAAAATAGTAACAACGGTCTCAAAGAGAAGATGAAAATTTTTAGCTTGAAAGATTCTTTTCAAGTAATCTTAGGCAAATTGGATAATGTTGATGATAAAAAAAGAAAAAGATATTGCCGGGTTTATGAGAAATTAAAAGACTTTGAAGATTATATGATAAATTTAGGGGTAAATGTGGATGTAGAGGATAAAGAGATTAGTTCTTACAAAAAAGATAGAAACCCGTATTATCCTCTCATGCAGGGCCAGGAAGTTATCCAAAATATAAAATTTCTTTCTATAGAACATAATATAAATTTAATGAACGAACTTCGAGATGAATCCTCTCTTAATTCACTTTTAGAATTAGCCAGAAGCGAAAAAGATTGGAACAATCTACGGGAATATCTACAAATATTTAATGAATATTCCACCTATCTAACTCAAAATCAAAAGATGATTACCTTGGGATATTTATACGAACAGTTGACTCACCCGGAAGATGAAATAAGAAGGAGAAGTGCAAATCTTATCGGTTTATTGATTGCCAGTTTTGACGAAGATTACCGCAAAGAGATTCCTCAAAATGTTACTCTAAAACCTCCCGCGATTACCAGTATTAATTTATTGGAAAGATATTTAAAATATTTTTTACAGCCAGAC
>JBAUBA010000224.1:0-2776 GCA_049676265.1 Atribacterota bacterium | reverse complement strand
CTAAAAAAGTAATCTAAAATGTTATGTCAAATGTTGAGACCTGACCCCTAAACTTTTGACGGTCAGCCTGTTGAGACCTGACCCCTACACTTTTATAATTTTTTAAGGAGTTTAAATTTTTTGTCTTTCAATATCTTTATTATTTTTTCGGAACTCTTTAAAACATTAGGACTAAGAGAATTAGAATAGTCAATAACTTCAGGCTGAATGCCGATAAAAAAAAGTTCTTGAGTGTATTCTTTCAAATAAGATATTAAAAAGGATAAAGGCATACTGTGGGTAGTAAGATGCAGGGCGCTAATCCTGTCAGGAGAAATTATTCTAAATTCGCCGGATTTAAGGTCCATCTCCACAGCGTCGATAAGTACTACGAGATTGGGCTTATTTTTTTTTATGATTGAGGTAAAATTTTCTGGAACAACTCCACAGTCTATAGAAAGCCAATTGTGGCCTTTAAAATTTTGGGCAATAATTGAACCAATTCCATCATCTCCTCGAAGTGTATTTCCAATGCCCATTAAAATATATTTTTTTGAATTCATATTTTTTCCTTTAAATTTACCAATTTACCAATTACCCAATTAATCAATAGGAGAATTGGTAGATAGGTCAATTGATTAATTAATCACTGATATGTTATCATAATAAAAAATATTTAACAAACTGAATGATATATTGATATATTTATAAAATAAAAAAGAAAAAAAGAAGGATTTTATAAATTTTTGTAGAATAATTAAAGTATATTAGTATATAATATAAAAAATAAGATATAAACTTTTATCTATCCAAAAGTTAGTATAGGAGTATGATTTAATATGAGAAAAGCGAGTAGGATTTATAAGAGGAAAAGCAGAAGTAATCTGGAAACCTTCATCATCTTGATAGGTGCGATAATAATATTGGGCGTAGCTTTTAATTTGGCAAGAGATAGGAGTTATATTCCCCCTGGAGAGATGACAGTTGTGGAAGAAGAGAAAGTAGAATCACCTGTCGTAAAAGTACCTGTTGAGTTACTCCAAAAGGAAACAGTGGAAAAGGTTGAAGAAAAGGAGAAATCCCCTGAGGAAGAAATAAAAAAAGAGGTTACTCCAGAAGAAAAGCCACCACTTACTGAGCCGAGCGTGATTAAAACTCCAAAAGTAGAATCAGAAGTAAAGGTAATAGAGGAGTCTGAAACAGTTTCAGATAAGAAGATGTATACTGTTCAGGTAGGAGCTTTTTCAAAAGAAGAAGGTGCCCAGAATTTAGCCAAAGAGATAAGAGGTAAAGGATACCAGACTTATGTAATTAAGGGGAAAACTCTTTACAAGGTTCAAGTAGGGGAATTTAAAACTTCAGATGAGGCTAAAGCAATTTCAGAGAAATTGAAGAAATTAGGTTATGAAATATGGGTAACAACTAGATAGGAAAAGGAAATATAAGTTTGAAGAGAAAAAATATCCCTTCCGTTACAATAAACAGGCTATCTATATACCATCGTTGTTTAGAAAAGTTAATTGAAAATATAAAAAAAAGAAAGCCAAAATATATTTCTTCTTCTGAAATTGCCCAAATGACCGGAATAAATTCAACACAAATTCGTAAAGACCTGGCTTATTTCGGAGAATTTGGAAAACGAGGAATCGGATATCCTTTAATAGATCTTAGTAGAGAATTAGAAAAGATATTAGGATTAGATAAAAAGTGGTCAGTTATTATTGCCGGAGCAGGGAATTTAGGCAAGGCCCTGGTAAAATATGAAGGCTTTCAAAAAAGGGGCTTTGTAATCAAGGGAATTTTTGATAATAGTTCCTTAAAAATCGGCAAGAAACTTGGCCATATTTTTATTTACGATATAAAAGAGATAGAAAAATTTATTCAGGCAGAAAAAATAAATATTGGAATAATAGTGGTCCTAGCTGATTCAGCCCAGGAAGTGGCAGATAAAATGGTTGCAGGCGGAATTAAAGCCATTCTAAATTTTGCCCCCGTCCATATTACATTGCCCCCGGAAATTAAAATACATAATGTAGACTTATCTATTGAGTTTGAAGGGTTGACATACTATTTAAACTTGTGATAAAATCTTTTTGTATTATTTGTGATTTATTTCACAATTAATTAATGAAAATAAAAATCGTATTTACCGTAAGGTTAAGAAAGATAATATAAAATAATATATATAAAGGTTTTTTAGAAGGGGGTTATTATGAAAGTTAAAGATGTAGTTCGCGTTTTAGATGCAGAAGTTTTATGCGGTGAAGATTTTTTAGAACAAGAAATTACAGACTTCGGCGCGAGTGATCTCCTAAGTGATATCTTAGCTTATTCCAAGGATGAATATGTACTCTTAACCGGTTTAACCTCTTCGCAAGTTGTTCGTACAGCCGAATTAACCGGCGCTATTGCCATTGTTTTTGTGCGAGGTAAATTACCTCCTCAAGAAGCAATAGGTCTGGCTAAATCTCATCATATTCCTCTTTTAAAGACGGATAACCTGATGTTTATCTCTTGTAAAAAAATTGTTAAGGAATTAATAAAAGAAGAGAAGAATAAATGAGTGCTAATTATACCAAAGAAAAGTTAACCTTAGTTAATGAGCTAATTTACGAAATAAAAGTTAAAGAAGCTATGTCCAGACGAGTAATCTTTTTTAAAGAAAATGCTACCTTTCGAGAAATTCAGTTAAAACTTAAGAAGAAAAAAATTTCCGGAGTTCCTATCCTTGACAACGTAAAAAATATTATAGGCATCGTAAGTATCGATGATGTTATCACTGCCCTTGATAAGGGCT
>JBAUBA010000223.1:0-3658 GCA_049676265.1 Atribacterota bacterium | reverse complement strand
TAGGACAATTTAATTTTCTCTCCCAGGGGATTATTATTGCCAAATAGTTCTTCAGCTAATTCCGAACCTAACACTACAATGTTTCGGCTGGTGTCAAGGTCACCTTCATTTATAAATTGCCCCATAGTCAGATTATAATTAGTTATCTCCGGATAATCAGCATCCGTTCCGATAATGGTAGTTTGAATATTAAAATTCCCTTTTATCAATAAACCTGTGCCCTGGGAAACAGGTATTACTCTCTTTACCGAGGGACTTACCTTCTCGATATAATCAGCTAACTCCAGAGTGAATATACCCTCTGAACTTTTGCTAACCCTGCCTCCCCATCCTTTGCTGGTACCCGGTAAAATATTTATAACATTAGAGCCTAAATTAGATATTCGGGCAGTTATTTGTTCCCGAGCTCCGGACCCAATGGAAACGATAGCAATGACCGCTCCCACTCCGATAATTATTCCCAGCATGGAAAGAAAGGTACGCAGTTTATTTGCTTTTAAACTCTCAATTGCCAATTTTATAATTTCAAAAATCATGTTTTTACTTCATCCTTTTCGATCAAACCATCACGTAAATGAATAATCCTATGGGCATGTCTGGAAACTTCTGCTTCATGAGTTACCATAATAACAGTATTTCCCTGTTGGTGTAATTTATAAAAGATTTTCATAATCTCTTCTCCGGTTTTAGTATCTAAATTCCCGGTCGGTTCATCAGCTAAAATAATTAGAGGATTGTTAACTAAAGCCCGGGCAATAGCAGCTCTTTGTTTTTCTCCGCCCGATATCTCGTTAGGTTTATGTTTTACCCTGTCAGCTAAGCCCACACTCTCTAATGCTTGTTTGGCCATTTCTCTTCTCCGTTTAGTCTTTAGTCCTGCATAGATAAGAGGAATTTCCACATTATGCAGAATACTGATTCGAGACAGGAGGTTAAATTGCTGGAAAACAAAACCAATACTTTTATTGCGAATTTCGGCCAGTCTATCGTCATTCAGTTTGCTCACATCTTTTCCTCCGATTATAAAACTACCCTCAGTAGGTTGATCAAGACAACCGATAATATGCATTAAAGTAGATTTGCCGGAACCGGAAGGACCCATAATAGCTACAAATTCTCCTTTATCAATATAAAAAGAAACTCCCTTTAGGGCCTCCACCTTAACTTTTCCCATCTGATATATTTTTTTTATTTTTTTTATCTCTAACATTTAGATATTACCTTTGTATTATTTTTCTACTCTTTATCTGTGTGGCGCCATAATTCCACCCATCCCAGGGGCCCGTTGTGTACCATTATTTTTAGAACCTGCATTAGCAAATTCATAAACATTTATCACTATCTCTTCACCCTCAGCCAATCCCTCTTCGATTGCAGTATAAACTCCATCGCTAAATCCGGCTTTTACCGGAGTTTGCACTGGCTTATTATCCACCACTTTAACTACCATCTTCTGCCCTTTTCGGTCAAGGATTGCGCTAATGGGAACTAATAATTCGCCTTCTGCTCTACCGATAATAATCTCCACTAAAGCGGAAAAACCGGGCTTAAACTGCTTATCCGCCCTGTCTAACTGCACTGTAACCGGGAGAGTAACTACTCCGTTTACATTTTGAGTGTAATTATGAATCTCCTCTACTCTTCCTGAAAATTCTCTCCCCGGAAAGGCATCCAGGATAATAATTACCTCCTGCCCTACTTCTATCTCCAAACTATCAATCTCATTAACTGCAACTTCTATTTCATAACTGATGTCATCAATTATATAGGCTACTTCACTTCCTGAACCAATGAAATCACCCGATTTGGCGGAAACATTAGTAATCAAACCGGAAAATGGGGCTTTAAGGGTGGTATCTTCTAAATTTTTCTTGGCAATTTGAAAATTTAGCTCTTGTTCATTTATTTCGCTTTCTGAACCACTAGTCTTAATTAACTCATAGGTATTTTTTGCTTTTAAATAATTTAGCTCTTGCTGGCTTTTCTCTAATCGCACTAGTACTTCTCCTTCTGTAACTCTATTTCCCGCGTTGATCAATACTTCTTCAATTTCTCCGTTCAGACTAAAAGTGAGAATTTTTTCATCAGCCGGCTGCAGGTATCCACTGGTAGAAACCGTCTTTTTAAGATCTCCTCGCTCTACAGATGTAATCATCTGAGGAGTAATCTTGATCTTTTGTTCAGTCAATTCCTCTTCATCTGTTTTGTTTAAAAACCTGCTCCCGACAAAAAAAGCAATAATTACTAAAATAATAATTATTCCGACAATCAACCATTTCTTCTTCATCTTTTTTTCACTCCTTAACTTTAACCACTATTTTCTGATTCCTAAAAAATGAGCTATGCGTAATTTATTTATCAAAATCTCTTCTTTGGCAGATTTAAGATCTATTTCTGATTCCTGCCAGTCAAGCATCTTATATTGAAATTCACTATCACTAATTGAGCCCTGTTGAAGCTGAATCTGAAAAGATTCTTCTTCTAATTTAGCTTTTTCACAGGACATCAATTTTTCTTCCTGGTTTAAATTATTTATTTCGTATTGATTGATTAGGTCAGATAATTCCAATTTTAATTCAGAGACTATCTGCAAATAATCATCCCTTGAATTTCCTAATTTTACTTGATATCCTTCGTCGTCTATCTTTTGTTTTCCTCCGTCGAAGATATCGTAACTTAGTTCAACTCCCACTCCCCAAGCGTTATCCTTGCTGCTATAAGCGCCAAACAAATCAACCTGTGGCTTATTTTTAGTTAAATTCCATTCCGCTTCTTTTTGAGCGCTGTCTTGATCCAGAAGATTATTTTTAATTTTGTAATAGTTCTGCACTGCTAATTCCGTGAATTCTTCTTCTTTAAAATTAAATTCCAAAGAATCAGCCCATTTTATAATCTCTTCCAAAAAAGGTGAATCTTCCACCAAGAGCACTTCAGTATCTCCGGGCAAATTAAGATTTAAATACCAGGCATTTTTTTGCTGGGAAAAAGTATTTTGGGCTTGCATGAAATTTATTTCCGCCTTTTTTAAAGAAATCTCTGCCTCTATTCTCTGTCTTTCTCCTGCTTCACCAATCTCAATTTTCTTTAATACTTTATCTAAATCATCTTTCGCATATTGCAAATTGATTTCAGCCAAAGATAATTTTTCCTGCAAGCGTAAAAGATTTAAATAAGATTCCAAAAATTCAATTTTCTTATATTCTTGCTGCCAGGTCAGATTGGTCCTGATTTTGAGCAAATTATTGGAAGCTAAATATTTATCCCGCTCTGTGGTAATGGGAACCACAGGATAGAGGTTTTTGGTTACGCTAATAGTGCTATTAGGCCCCTTTGAAAGTTTTTCCAAATCAAACAAATCTTCCTCCTTCATGGAAATATCCGATTGAAGAAATAATCCATTGGAGAATAATTTTGTAGTTTTCACGCTGATTTTGGGGCTGGCGGTGCTGTTATTTTCAGAACTGTTACTTTCATCGTCAGGAATAATTAAGCTTCCGCCGGCAATAATCGGGTTAGCACTTATCTTTGATTTAAAGCTGTATTCAGTATCAATTAAATCTAAGCTTCTTCCTAAAGTCTCAATACTGTCTTTTATTTCTTTAATTGAAGAATTATTTTCAATTCCCCAATTAAGGGCTTCTTCCAAAGAAATCTCTTT
>JBAUBA010000222.1:0-2080 GCA_049676265.1 Atribacterota bacterium | reverse complement strand
TCGGAGAGATTAGAGATAGAGAGACCGCTGAAATAGCTGTTCAGGCAGCCCTTACCGGACATATTGTCCTGAGCACTCTTCATACCAATGATGCTCCCAGTTCGGTGATAAGATTAATTGATATGGGCATAGAGCCCTTTTTGATTTCCTCATCAGTGGTTGGAATTATTGCTCAAAGATTAGTCAGAAGGATATGTCCTAAATGTAAGAAAGAGATTAAGATAACTCCTGATATAGAAAAAATTCTAGATGAATATCATATAAACAGTCATGAGATAACCTTATATAAAGGTGAAGGATGTCCTTACTGTAAAGAAACCGGATATAAAGGAAGAATCGCTATCTTTGAGCTGATGGTAATGACTGAAAATATTAGAGATTTAATTAGCAAAAATGTTACAACCGGAAAACTAAGAGAAGCTGCTATTAAGGAAGGAATGTGTCAATTAAGGGAAGATGGTATAAAGAAAGTTTGCGAAGGTCTAACTACTATTGATGAAGTTTTACGAGTCGCTTCAGCTTAATATAATCTCTGTCATTCCCACGAAAGTGGGAATCCAGGAGCGAAAGAAATAAAGATAAAAAATACAATATGTATAGAGGTAAATAAATTGCTTAGTCTTAATAACAAAGGAAATAATTTAGAAAAACTAAAGATACAAATATTGCAATTAAATGCCTTAAATAATATTTCTTTGGAGTTAACCCGAACTACAGATTTAGATGTTCTCTTAAATAAAATAATAAAATATGCGGCCATAATTGTAAAGGCTGAAGCCGCTTCCATATTACTTTTAGATAAAGAAAAGAATGAATTGTATTTTAAAGCAAGTCTGGGCAAAAAAAGCAAAGAAATAAAAAAATATAAAGTAAAAGTTGGTGAAGGAATAGCCGGCTGGGTAGCGGAAAAAGGAAAGTCTCTGATAGTCGAAAATGTTGCTAAAGATATGAGATGGAATAAAAGCATTGATAGTTCAACAAAATTTACTACTAAATCAATTATTTGTGTTCCTTTAATTTTAGAAAAAGAAATTATGGGAGTAATGGAAGTAATTAATAAAAAAGATAAAGAATTTTTCGATAAGAATGACGAAGAAATATTAAATTCTTTTGCTAATCAAGTAGTGATTGCCTTATGGAATGCAAATATTATAGAGGATTTGAATAATTATTTTATAAATATTACCGAGATATTAATCCAGGCGTTGGAAAATGAATCACTTGGTCCCAAAGGATATTTTATGAGACTGGCTCGACTGGCCACACAAATTGGCAGTAAGCTGGGAATAACCGGAAAAGATTATAATAATTTATATTATGCTTCTCTACTGCATGACATAGGTAAAATTAAAGTAAGTAGAAATATTGATATTAGCTTTAATGCAATAGGTAGTTTTAATTTGGTACAAAATGAAATTAGTTTACATCCTGTAGTAGGCGCAAACATGCTTAAGCAGATTAATTTATTTAAAGATATAATTCCTATTGTAAAACACCATCATGAAAACTATGATGGAACAGGTTATCCTGATGGATTGAGCGGAGAAGAAATTCCTCTTGCCTCACGAATAATAGCATTAGTTGAAGATTATACCAAAATAATTTATAATAAGCCTATTGAGAGTCATTCTGAAAACAAAAAAGCGTTAAATAAATTATTTTCTCTCGCTGGAACAAAGTACGACCCGAAAGTTATCAACGCCCTAAAAGAGATTATTAAAACATAAATACAGTATCGAGTATACAGTATCGAGTATATAGTAAGGAAAAAAAGCAGAGAGAAGAATGACTGAAAAAATAAAAAACTTTCAAGATTTGAGAATATGGCAAATAGGAATAGAAGTTGTTAAAGATATCTATATAGTGACTAAAAAATTCCCTAAGGAAGAGTTATATGGGTTAACTTCTCAAATGAGACGTTCAGCAGTTTCGGTACCATCAAATATTGCAGAAGGGTTTAGAAGATATCATAATAAAGAATATAAACAGTTTTTACATATAGCATTAGGAAGTTGTGCTGAATTAGAAACACAAATAATAATTGCAAATGAATTAGATTATATTAATGAAATAAATAAAA
>JBAUBA010000221.1:0-1753 GCA_049676265.1 Atribacterota bacterium | reverse complement strand
GCCCCTTAACTTCTCAATAATTCCCGGCAATATATCTATTACATAATCTATTTCTTCTTCTGTATTATCTTTCCCTAAAGTTAACCTTAAAGAACCGTGAGCTATCTCGGGAGGAAGCCCAATAGCCAATAATACATGTGATGCTTTTAAAGAACCGGAAGTACAGGCTGAACCACTGGAAGCAGCAACTCCTTCCATATCCAAACTTAACAACATCGATTCTCCCTCGATAAATTCAAAACATAAATTAGCATTTCCAGGTAATCTATTGGTTGGGTGACCGTTCAAACGAACATTTCCTATTTTGTCCATAATCCCCTTGATCAATTTATCTCTTAATTTAACTACCCTATCCTCTGTTCTCTTGGCCAACCTCTTCTCTGCCAGCTCTGCAGCTTTGCCTAATCCAACTATCCCTGCTACATTTTCTGTACCAGCTCTTCTATTTTTTTCCTGAGCACCGCCGTCTATTAAATTAATTATCTTCGTTCCCTTCCTTAGGTACAGTACACCTACACCATTAGGACCATAAAATTTATGTCCGGACATCGATAACATATCTACTCCTAAATCATTGACATCTATAGGAATATGGCCGATAGTTTGTACTGAATCAGTGTGAAAATATACTCCTGCATCTTTGACTACTTTTCCTATTTCTTTAATCGGTTCAATAGTGCCTATCTCATTATTAGCATGCATAATGGTTACCAGTATCGTTTTATCGGTAATCGTTTTTTTTACATCTTCGGGGTCTATCAGGCCATATTTATCAACCGGTAAATAAGTAACCTTAAACCCCTGTTTCTCTAAAAACTGACAGGAATGCAGTACCGCATGATGCTCTATCTTCGAAGTAATAATATGATTCCCTTTTTTTTGGTTAGCCCAGGCTATTCCTTTTATGGCATAATTGTCTGCTTCAGTTCCTCCGGCAGTAAAAATAATTTCTGCAGGATTTGCACCGATTAAATGGGCTACCTTTCCTCTGGCTTCTTCTACTGCTTCTCTTGCTTCCTGTCCAAAGGAGTGAATGCTATTAGGATTCCCATATTTTAAAGCGAAATAGGGCTCCATTGCCTCAACTACTTCTACATCCGTAGAGGTGGTTGCTGCATGATCCATATAAATTCTTTTCATAAAAACACTTCCCCTTTTTATGTCTTTTGTGCCTTCCTAAATAACAACGTGAAAAAATTATATTATATATGAGTTATTTTGTCAACTTTAGTATTTCTTATTTTGTTTATTGCTTCAAAACTATCTCTTGGGCATCTTCTTTTACAATTCGTTCTATAAATTCTTTAATTGTGCCCTCTCTGTCTTTGTATTATTTCCCTTTACTGTGGGTACGATGCACCGTTCCCCATATTATACTTTACTGTTTTTTTAACGAGATGCAATACGCGATACTCGATACTGTTTTTACACCTTGCATCTATTTCCTTCTTTATCCCTTCCTCACTATATACTCAATACTATATACGCGATACTGTTTTACTAATTTATATAAACTTAACAATCCGTCCTAAAATAAATCCTAATAATATTCCAACGAGAAAAACAGTAGTTAAAAGTTTGGCGTTAGTTACCTCTTTAACTCCTCTAATTCTGATAAAGGTTAAAGTCACCAGGTACGCTATCCCATTTATAGTAATAAAAAAGGGCCAGACTATTACTTTGGCTACAATCGGCCCTATATAGGGAATTGATTGAAGGATAAATATAGCTTGAGAAAAGACCTGCCTGGCTA
>JBAUBA010000220.1:0-1609 GCA_049676265.1 Atribacterota bacterium | reverse complement strand
CTGATAAGCGGTTATCTAAATATTTTGTATCAATTCGGAAAACTTTTTTTAATTCTCCTCCTCCAAAACCTAACTCCTCTTCGTCTTTGTCTAATAATTTTACTCCTAAAGCCTGAACCATGCCTGCTCCTCCGTCATTGGTAGCGCTTCCCCCAATCCCGATAATCATCTTTCGGCATCCCTGGTCTAAGGCAATCTTAATTAACTCACCGGTTCCGTAGGTAGTGGTTATTAATGGATTCCTTTTGTTCTCTGGAACTAAAGTTAAACCTGACGCTTCAGCCATCTCAATAACGGCTGTCTTCTTATCTCCTAAAATTCCGTAGGAAGCTAAAACTTCATCTCCCAGGGGACCTGTCACTTTCTCCTTTAAAATTTCTCCTTCAGTGGCATTAGCCAGGCACTGAACTGTTCCATCTCCGCCATCTGCCATAGGGATTTTTACAATTTCAGCTTCCGGAAAGATTTCTCTTATTCCTTGCTCTATTGCATCTGCTACTTCTACAGCTGTCAAGCTGCCTTTGAAAGAATCTGGGGCTACAACTATTTTCATCGTTTTTTATACCTCAATTAGGAGTTTATATGTTTTTAGATTAGCTAATATTATAAAAATACGCCATCATATAGAACATTTCCTTTGTATAATAGTATGAATTTTAAACCTTTTTCTATATTTTTCTTATATAGTTTGCACAAATTATCAAAATACCTTTACCATCACTTCAAGTCCTTGCTCTAAAAATCTCGCTCAATCCCTTATAAAATAGGGCTTTTTGCCTACATCTAAAACAAGTAATTTTAAGCCGTTTTAAGCGCCTATTTTGCCTCAACCTATGGTTTTACCCTCGGAAAATGGGTTTTTTTTGTACTATTTTCACCCCCATCAAAACCTGAAAATGTCTTCCTGTAAGGGTTACAGAGTTTCGGGGAGGTCAAAAAAGGCTAAAAAAAAACGTCGTAATTGCCATTTTTCGAAAATTGAGGCGCGTTTAAAGGCACTCTACGTGCGTTAAAAGGGCATTCCTGAAGGGGCCTGAAACCCTTGTAAACAAAGGGTTTCAGGAGGGGATAAATATGTTAAAATAACAACACACCCAATTTTTTTTATGGTTTAGCTTTCCATTTTACGAGGTCTTCTCTTAGGACTTCTATCTATAATAATGCCTGAAGCCTCAACCATCCGGTTAAAAAACTCCTCATATCCCATAGGTTTTCTGCTAAAAGTTACCGGATTATTGACCTGGCACACCTTCTCTATTTATTTAATGTCAAATGTTGAGACCCCATTTCCCCTTATTTTTTAAATCGTTTTATTAATATAATAATCAACTGGTGCAAAATCATCAGTCAAAATTGGAATATCCGCATCAACCGTCTTTTTCCATAAATGCTGCAAATATTCATTCAGCTTTGGATCGCTGTCATTAAAAGTTTGATCTTTTTCAGATTTTAAGGCTACTAAAATTATGTTTTGAACCGTATTGCTACTACCCGAATATGTCACAGGAAATAAATAAACTTGTGGGAAAAGGCTTTTATATGTTGCGTATTCTGCTCTTAAAAATTTACCTTTTTCGCCTTCTATCGCTGAAATAATGTTTAATATAAC
>JBAUBA010000219.1:0-2280 GCA_049676265.1 Atribacterota bacterium | reverse complement strand
GAAAATATTTTCATAAGGAGGATATTAAAATGAAGTTAAAAGGAATGAAAATTGCCATTTTAGTTGAAGATTTTTATAATGAGTTAGAATTGTGGTATCCATATTATAGATTGTTAGAGGAAGGTGCTGAAGTGAAGCTTGTTGGACCGACAGCCAAAGTTTACGAGAGTAAGCACGGACTTCCGGCTGAAGCTGATTTATCTGCAGCAGAGGCGAAAGCCGATGATTTTCAGGGAATCATAGTCCCCGGAGGTTATGCTCCTGACAAATTACGCCGTTATCCGAAAATCCTTGACCTGGTTCGGGAAGTTTTTGAAAATGGTGGCATAGTCGCTTCTATCTGCCATGGTCCCTGGGTCCTTATCTCGACGAATATTATGAAGGGTAAAAAAGCCACAGGTTTTAACTCCATTAAGGATGACCTGGTCAATGCCGGAGCGATTTACCTGGATAAAGAAGTCGTAATAGATAATAATTTGATTACTTCCAGAACACCTCAAGACCTACCTGCATTCCTTCCGGCTATCATTGCAGCTTTACAAAATAAATAGAATATTTAAAGGAGAGAAATAATGAGAATATTTGGCGGAGCTTTTATAGGAATTGTATTTTTAACAGTAGGTATAGTTTTACTTCTGAATAGTATTTTTAATTTCAATATTAATATATTTAAATTAACAATAGGAATTGTTATTGTCTTATTCGGAATATTTGTCCTTTTTAATGGTTTTGGTTTTCAAGATAGCAGAAACATTGTCTTTAGAGAAGGAATAATCAGGGTTTCAGAAATTCAAGATGAATATAATATTATATTTGCCTCAGGTACAGTCGATTTATCGAAAGTAAAGATAGAAGACGAGGTGAAGAAGATAGAGGTTAATACCATATTCGCAGAGGGAAAAGTTATCCTTAATCCTGATGTCCCAACATTGATTAAAGCGAGTTCTGCCTTTGGTGAATTGGAATTACCGAATAGATCATCAGTGGTATTTAGTTCCCAAAAATATAGGACAGGTGACATTAGCACTAATAAAGGATATTTAGAAATTAAAGCAAGTGCAGTATTTGGTTCTTTGAAATTTATTACTACAAATTAATTTTTGTAGTTTTCCAAAACGAGAAAAAGATTAGATATTTGTAATACAAAAGTGGCAGGGGTAAATTTTACCCCTGCCACTTTTATCTTTAGTTAGACTTGGAAACCCATCGTCTATGACGGTGGTAGTTTACTGGTCGTAGAAGCTTATCTAAGCTGAAATTGGCATATTTACTGCCGGGCTTTCATTGCAACCATCCGATTTCTGAGTCACACTTAGAGTATTTCCTATAGTATGATCAAAATTCTCGGGGAGGTCTAATTCTGTTAGGACAAAGCTTCCATTCGCATCAGCAGTGGTAGTAGCGGTGTGTCCATCTCCATCAGTAATGGTTACGGTTGCTCCTGGTGCTACAGCTCCTGCTGCCCCACCAATCATCATTCCTCCTGTGCCAGGGGTTCCACTACTTGCGGTTATCTTGGAACTATCTGGTGCAGGGCAATCTGACTGAAAACATCCTGTAAATAGCAAAGCAAGAGAAATAATTAATACTAAACTAATAAGGATAAACTTTTTCATTTTTATCACCTCCTAAATAATTTATTCTTTAGATAGTTATCTTCTTATTTTTATCACCTCCTTTATAGAGTAAATAAAAATTGATCTTGTTTGCAGTAATTATTAGATATTATTATATACATCAATATGGGTGGAATGATTTTGAGATGTTGGTGGCAATTTAAAAATGAGGAATATTTTAAATAGCTATATCTGTTATAAATGGTATTTGGGGGAAAATAATATGAAACTTAATGATTGTCTATAGAAATTATTAGATTTAATTATTGGGATTTCATTTTTTGCCCGAATATATTAATTTATTAAAAGTTCTTTATACCTTACATACGACATAAATTTCCTTATTCCTTCTTTTTATTAAAAAAATATTTATTTTTTATTTCAAATAAAAAACACGTCTTTCATTCAAATATAATATTTTAGTGATTTCTTTCTATTTCTTTAACCCAATACGCGATACCCAATATGCAATGCGATATATTTATCCCTCTTATCTTTCCTGTTTTTTTCTATCTTTTCTTTCGATTTCTTAACTCGGTACTCAATACTATATACTCGATACAATATATTTATCCTTCTTGTCTTTCCTGATTTTTTCTATTTTCTTAACGCAATACGCGATACTCGATACGCAATACGAATATAAATTTGACAGGAAATAAAA
>JBAUBA010000218.1:0-2188 GCA_049676265.1 Atribacterota bacterium | reverse complement strand
GTTGATAGAATGCGGTTACCATAGTTTTATCAGCCAGGATGTTACTGTTCTTACGATTCTTGGCGATAGGCTCTAATTTTTTAGCAACCTCAAAAATTCTAAAAAAATCTTCTCTCTCAAAATCCTTTAAAGAAAGGATATCTCTTCCTAAAAAACTACGCATTGGAAACCTCCTATTTTATTTTTTTAATTATATTCGCTCATTTTCTTACTGACCGGGAATCAACAATTTAATACATCTGGTTTAAAGGCCGGTCCTCTTATTAAACTCCTTAATTAATCTATCTATCTCACCAACTTGCCGGTGAATACCGCTCCAGTAATTTTCATAATCATACCATTGAGCATCTAACTCCTCTAAGTCTTTTCCCTGTTGTTCTATCCAGGTAAAGTATTTGAGGTTATGGACTCTTTTCTTATCATAATAGGTCAATTCTTGCATATAATCAATAGTAAGTGCCTGCAGGTTACGATGAAAATCGATAGCTGCATCAGTTTCGTTATAAGGACCGAACTCTTCTTCCAGCTCTTTTAATCGGGAACCGTAGAGTTCCATTGAATCGGTAAAGACAGTTAAAACTATATCTTTTTCGGTAAGTTCATAAAACTTTGCAAATTTTATAGCCATAATCATATTGGCTACGCTGGAAATGCCCATTAGAGGTAATTTTTCAATTATTTCTGCTGGAACACCTTTTTTGCTTAAATATTTCTGCCCAATGGGTTCATTAAATAGACGGACTATCCCCATACTATTGTTATCGTCTACCGCAATAACCATATCAGTATTTTTTGCATTATGAATCCAGGGGACATGTTTATCACCTATACCCTCAATGCGGTGAGCACCAAAACCATTAGCCAGAAGTGTAGGACACTGTAAGGCTTCACCGGCAGCTATCTTACTGGTAGGGAATTTTTCTTTCATATAGTCTCCGCAACCCAGAGTACCGGCGGAACCGGTAGTTAACACCACTCCTGCATAATTATCTTTTGAACTCATTATCTGAGACAATACCTCTTCCATGGCATGACCGGTAATATCATAATGCCAGAGGTGATTACCAAATTCATCAAACTGGTTGAATACTACTACATTATCCCTGGTATTTTTTAATTCCCATGATTTATCAAAAATTTCCTTTACGTTACTCTCGGTTCCGGGAGTAGCAATGACTTCTCCGGCTACTTTGGATAACCATTCAAATCGCTCTTTGCTCATCCCTTCTGGCAGGATAGCAATTGACTCGCAGGAAAGCAGGTCAGAATTATAAGCGCCTCCTCGACAATAATTGCCGGTAGAAGGCCAAACTGCCTTTTGAGAAGTAGGGTCAAATTGTCCGGTAACCAATCTGGGGACCAGACAGCCATAAGTAGCTCCGACTTTATGAGCGCCGGTAGGAAACCATTTGCCCACTAAAGCGAATATTCTGGCTTTTACTCCGGTTAATTCAGGGGGCAATTCTAAAAAATTAACTCCTCCGAATTGGCCACCCTTTTTCACCGGTTCATTCTTCCAGGTAATCCGGAAAAGATTGTTAGAATTAATATCCCATAATCCTATATCTTTTAAGTTATCTTTGATTTTATCGGGAATAAGTTCCGGATTTCTCATCTGTTCAAAAGTGGGAATAACAATATTTTTTTCTTTAGCTCTCTTTACGGTTCTTTCCAATTGTTCTTTATTAATAGTTAAATCAATCATTTTATTTTTCTCCTTTATATTTAGTCGTTAGTGAATAGTAATTCGTATCGCGTATCGAGTATCGCGTTAAAGAAATTAGGATTCAGGTGTAGGGGCACAATGGATTGTGCCCTTCATGTTTTATTGTCTTTTGATTACCTTTGGGCACGATGCATCGTGCCCCTACATTATTGCGGGTTCGATGAATCGAACCCCTACTTTCTAAATACTTTAAGTTATTAACTATTGTTCTGGATTCTGGCTACTGGCTTCTGAATTCTATCCTATAAACTTGCAACTCGCAAGTTTCAACCTGAAACTTGCATGACAGGAAACGGTTCCTTGTTATGTTAGGAAGTCGATAAATACATCTACTGCGCGATAAAGAGATTCTAATTCTATGTATTCATCATTTTGATGAGCCTGGACAATATCACCGGGCCCAAAAATAATGAAAGGCATCTTCTTTTCCGGGATGATTGTTGCTCCATCAGTACAGTATTT
>JBAUBA010000217.1:0-2148 GCA_049676265.1 Atribacterota bacterium | reverse complement strand
CAATGATTAATATCTTTTCTCGATTATCTGTTTTTTTTACAAGATGAAATCCTAAGGCAGAAGAAATGTAATCTGAAAACTCTATTTTTTTCAATCCTTCTAAATCATTCTCTCCCTCCAATCTGGTGATTGCACTCAATCCGTTGCCATCAGTTACTATTCCTAACTGTTCAGGGATTACTCCCGAAAAGTTCAGACTTAACCCGGGAGCATATTTTACCCCATCACTTTCGACTACTTCTAATCTGGAAAAGCTGTTTTCTCGATTTTCAATTATTTTCGACTGAGGATAGCGCAATAATGTAAATAAACTTTTATAAGGATTTATCGGGAAAGAATATAAACTCTCTGCTCTACTAAATAAAATAATAAAAACAAATATCCCCACAATATAAATGATTGATCTTTTATCTTTCAGTTTTAAAGAAAATAGAAAAGAGGCCAAAAAAGAGAGCAGGGGAGGGATAATCAATAAATTGCTCAGACTTATATAATTAGCTAGAACCAAAAAAGAGATACAGCCTATAGATGCTCCTCCCAAATCACAGAAATATATTTTATTTATTTTTTCGGGTAATTTAGAAATAGCTAAAGAAATGCAGATTCCGGCAAAGAAAAAGGGCATGGCTATGGCCATATAATAAATACCCAGGTATATCAACTGATATCTATCTGTAGTTATCCGATAAAGGTCAAAGGGGACTTTAGAGATGGCAAATATAGAGAGTAAAGAACCCAAAGAGAAAAGCAGGGGAAAAAAGAGGAGATATTTATATAAATTTTTGCCTTCAGCTCTTTTCAGAATCGAAGAAAAAACCGATAAAAAAGTTCCACTCGCTCCATATCCTAAAAAGGCGATACTAATAATCATAAAAGCCAAGTAATTCCATTGTAAAATAGAAAATACTCGCATAAGAGAGAGTTCAAAGAGCAAGACTGAACCAGAAAAGAAGAATATTCCTATATATAAAGGAAAATCATTATCTTTTTTAGCTGTTACCATAATATCCATTTTTTCTTTAGTTTTTCTTTAATTACTCTTTTAATCTCAGGTATATTAATCAGGCCAGCCATAATCCCACCTTTAATGAGCATTTCTGCCTCATTAAAATCAAAAAGATTTATTTCTTTAATTCCAAAGGGAACGATGACTACATCTGCCCCTTCCAGACTTTGGTCGGTAATCTTTGCTCCCATAATATCGGTGGATTGGTTCATTATTTCAATGAGATTAGGACCTTCAAATTTTGATTTAACTTGCTCTATTGTTTGTTTCAAAAACCCTTTCTCTTCATCAACTAAAGGAGTAATTTCTTCCGTGTCCTTTGTATTCTTAAATTTTGGGTTTTCCCCTATATTTATTCTTAAATCCTCTAAATTTTCTACCTCTTTTAAGAGCCCAGTCTCTTTATCAACCATCAAGACAGCATTATAGGGGCTTATTTTAGCGAGATTGACGGCAATAATAATATCAGCTCCCATCATCTTGACTACATCCACCGGGACCGGGTCAACCACTCCTCCATCCACCAGGTAATAGTCCTGATACTTTACCGGTGTAAAAATACCGGGAATGGAAATACTTGCCCTTACCGCATCAATTACTTTCCCTTGATTCAAGATCACCTCTGCCCCGCTTTCTATATCTGTAGCTACTGCAGCAAAGGGAATCTTAAGGTCATCAAAGGTTTTATCTTTTAAGGCAAATTGATTGAGCATTTTTTCTATACGGTCACCACTAATCAACCCGGAGCGGGGAACGACAGGGTCTATCATAAAAAGGGTCTTGCTTTTTTTAATGGAGAGTGCCACTTCTTCCAGTTGTTTAACAGTTGCTCCGCTGGCATATAGACCTCCAATAACCGAACCAATACTAGTGCCGGAGATGATATCAATAGGAATATTATAGGCTTCAAGCGCCATAATAACACCTACATGGGCTAACCCCCGTGCCGAGCCGCTCCCTAAAGCCAGACCAATTTTCAATCCCTTTTTTTTACATTTAGCCAATAAATCTTCTAATTCTAAATCCTTTTCTACAATAACTTTAAATTCTTCATCTTTAGTGATAAATACATTATTGGCAAATTGAGTTTCCATATCAGTATAAGTGAGATCAATAGCAGTATTTTTATCCGCAGAGACAAA
>JBAUBA010000216.1:0-1556 GCA_049676265.1 Atribacterota bacterium | reverse complement strand
CTTATTGTTATTACTGCAATGCCTCGTGAATTTTTAATCCCCAAAATGAAAAAACTGGAAAAATATTTTAAATTTAGCTTTTCCGCTTTATCCGATTTTAAAGAATTAAAAAATTCTGAGATATATTCAAAGATATCCAAAGCCTTAAATGTAAACCCTGAACAAATGTTACACATAGGTGATCATTGGGAATTTGATTATTTAGCTGCTCAGAAAGCGGGAATGAATGCTATTTATTTAGACCGTAGCAATGCAAAAAAAGGAAATTTTGTTGTTAATAATCTATCGGAGATAAAAAGAGTAATAAAAGATAAATATAATAATTAACGAGATACGAAATACGAACGACGAGATACTATTTTGCAACGAGGTGATAACAATGCCTGAATTACCAGAAGTAGAAACTATCAGAAGAGATTTACAGAAAAAAATTAAAGATAAACAAATAAAAGATGTAATAGTAAATATTAGTAAAATAATAAAAAAACCATCTTTGGAAGAATTTATTGCTAAATCAAAGGACAAGAAGATTAAGGAGATAAATCGTCGCGGGAAATATATTATTATTCATCTAAATTCAGAAGATAAATTAATAATTCATCTGGGGATGACCGGACTTCTAATTTATCCTTACAATGAAAATAGTGAAGAAATTTTAGAAGGGAAAATAAAAGCTAAACACAATCATCTTGTTTTTACTTTTACAGATGATACCCAATTAGTTTTTAATGATGTTAGAAGATTCGGAAAAATATTTTTAGTTTCCAACATTGACGAAGTAGAAAGTATAACTAAATTGGGGGTTGAACCTTTAGAGGATTATTTTACAGAAGAAGTTTTTATTGAGGTATTAAATAAAAAGAAAAACAGTAAAATAAAATCTTTTTTAATGAAACAGGAGTTTATCACTGGATTAGGTAATATCTATGCTAATGAAGTGCTGTATAGATCGGATATCCATCCTTTACGGCTAATTTTTTCTCTTAATAAAGAAGAAGTTAGAAATTTATATCAGCAGATTAAACTGGTGTTAAGTGAAGCTGTCGAACTTCGGGGAAGTACGGTAGCTGACGAGGCTTATCGAGACACAGATGGTGAAAAAGGAAAATTTGCAAAAAGATTACAGGTTTATGCCCGAAAAGGAGAACCTTGTATAAAGTGTGGGCATCCTATCGAAGTTGTAAGGATAGAAGGTAGAAGCTCATTCATTTGTCCCCAATGTCAAAAATTATAAAGCACTAATGGTCAGTTTGATTATTAGAAATATAAGCAATTTCTTTCTCTTTACGCAATACAAGTTAGTGCAAAATTTATGGGGTATATGAAAATGTTTGTTGCTCATGTCTTTTCTATTTTTTCTCTTAATCTATTTTCTTTCTCTTTCTTAACGCGATACGCGATACGATATACTCGATACTTTCTTTTATAAATTCTTGCTTAAATACAGAAAAAATATTATAATATGCAAAGATATTTCTTATTGTTCTTTTATAAAAAAATAATCTCCGAGCTATCACACCTAAAGTGAAAACGATGGTGGATTAGCCGATAAGGAA
>JBAUBA010000215.1:0-3387 GCA_049676265.1 Atribacterota bacterium | reverse complement strand
GGAAAAGATTATAAGAAAATATATAATATGTTGCAGGGGCACGATGCATCGTGCCCACAGGGAAAAGCAGTAATATAGGAAGGGCACAATTCATTGTGCCCCTACACCTGAATCCTAATTTTTTTACTCGATACGCGATACTCGATACTCGATACGAATTACTGTTCACCAACGACTAATTTATAATCTTCCCTTCTTTTTAGTCTTCTTCTCTTTATACATATTCTCATCAGCTATTCGGATTAACTCATCCATCGACTGAGGATTAGCAGGATCATAATTAGAAAATCCTGTACTAAATTCTATTTTATAAGGTTTTTTGGAAATCTGATTTAGCCGGTCTAATTCCTTGCTTAATCTCTTTCTAATTATAGGTATTTCGTTTAAAGAACTATCTAAGAAGATTAATAAAAACTCATCTCCTCCCATCCGAGTGATAATATCTACCTCTCTTAAGATAGATTTAAAAAGTTTTGCTACTTGGACCATAGCTCTATCCCCTTCTTTATGACCAAATTCATCATTGATATCTTTTAGACTATCTAAATCAGTATAAGCTATTAATAAAGGAGATTTATTTCTTTTAGATAATTTTATCTGTCTTTGAAGAAGTTCTAAACCATACCCCCTATTATAAGCTCCGGTAAGGGTATCATAATGAGCTAATCTCCTTAGTTCCTCTTCCACTCTCTTTCTTTCTATAGCAGTAGTCACCTGTTCAGAGACAAACTCCATAATTTTGATATCTTTCTCGGAATAGAGTTGGGAATCGGTGTAGCTTTGTACTACCATAGCCCCGATAACTTTATCTTCCACTTTTAAGGGAACACCTAACCAGATGGATTTATCGGCGGTAGTACCCATAGCCGTTAATATTCCTTGGGCTAGCATCTCCTTATATTGATTATTATCATTAAGAAGAGGTCTCCCTGTTTTTATAACATAAGTAGTAAGGGTATTGGTAGTATTAAACTTCAAAATGGGGAAATCATCATCTTTCTCGTCGACATGGTAGGGAAAGAAAATCTTGGATTCTTTCTCATCTACTAAAGCGATATAGAAATTGGTAGTATCAATGATGGTACCTAGTTCTTGATGGATAGTCTTATAAAGCTGATTAAGAAAGATGGGGGAGTTAGCTGCTTTAGATATATTGTATAAAACCTCTTGTAGTTTTTCATTTTGTTTGCGTTCAGTGATATTCCGGTAAGATATTATTCTGCCTGTAGGCTTACCATCAATTACTACTGAAGAGCTGGAAATACTCACTGGAAAGAGGAATCCATCTTTCTTTTTTCTCATAGATTCATCATTATAATAACTGCTGGACAATGATTTTTGATATAGATCTTTAACTTCTCCCATCTTATCTTGGGGGTGGATCATTCCATCATTAATATTTTTACCTTTAATTTCCTCTAGGGTATAACCGAACAATTTAGTAAATTGAGAATTGATGTCTAAAATATTACTCTTTTCATCTACATAGACCAAAGCCTCCGGACTATTTCTAAAAAGACTGGCAAATTCCTGCTGACTTTTGTAGAGAGCCTCTTCGTCTTGTTTTCGCTTTATAGCAGTAGCTATCTGAGAAGAGACAAATTCCATAATCTTGATATCTTTTTCAGAATAGAGATGGGGGTTGGTATAACTTAAGACCCCCATTGTTCCAATTATTTTTCCTTCTATTTTTAGAGGAACTCCTAACCAAAGAGTATCTTCGGTTAAGGTGCCCAAATGAGACAGAATTAATTCTCCTCTCTCAATCATTTTATTAATCTGCTGGCGATTGAGTAAAAGGGGCTGGCCCGTCTTGATTGCATATGCAGAAAGTGAACCAGTATTACTATATTCTAAAGTAACAGAGATATCATCTTTCTCATCAAGAAAATAATCAAAATGTATTTTGTTTTCTTCTTTGTTAAGTAAGGCAATATGAAAATTTTTGGTATCGATGATATTGCTCAATTCTTGATGGATATTTTTATAAAGCTGATTAAGAGAGATGGGGGAGTTGGCAGCATTAGAGATATTGTATAAGGCCTGCTGAAGTTTTTCGTTTTGTTTGCGTTCAGTGATGTCTACAAGGATGCCTTCTGCTCCATTGATACTTCCTTCTTTGTCATAATAGTAATGGCTGGAAGTGGAGACAGTAACCGGGGTACCATCTCTTCTTTTTAGGGTTACTTCATAGTCCTTGACAACTCCTTTTCTCTTTTTAAGTTCTTCTAAAAATATCTTTCTATCTTCAGGAATATAATATAAATCTTTGACCAGATTTTTCCCTACAATCTCTTCGGGAGATTTGTAACCCAGCAATTTAGCTCCAGGAAGATTTACCATTAGAATATTCCCTTCTCTATCTGCACGATAGCAGACCCCCGGCATATTCTCATAGAGACTACGATATTTTTCTTCACTATTTTTCAAATCATCCATCATCTTCTGTCGCTCAGTAATATCCTGATATGATGCTATTAACCCTTTAAATCGACTACCGATTATCACTCGAGATCCAGAGATAGCTACGGGGAATAGGGTTCCGTTTTTCTTCTTTCTCACAGTCTCAAAATAAAAATCTTCCTTTAATGCCTCACTAGTTAACTTCTTTGCTTCTTTCATCTTATTAGGAGCAGCAATCATTCCGTCATCTATATTTCTACCTTTAATCTCATCTAAGGTATAACCAAAAAGTGAACTAAAACAAGGATTCATATCTAGGATATTACCCTTCTCATCTGTATATACCAAAGCTTCAGGGTTATTCTTAAATAAACTGGCAAATTCCTGCTGGTTTTTCCTTAAGTCTTCTTCTGCTTTCTTACGTTTAATTTCTGATTCCTTTAATTCAGTAATCTGCTGACGTAATTTTGCTATTTCATTAATAAGTTGTTCTTCGGTTTTTTCGTTATCTTCCATATGGTCCATCCCCTAAAAATCAAAAGGTAATTTTACTTTTTATTTTAAATTATTTGCTTTAATTCAACTTACTGTTTCCCATAAGCATTCCTGGCGAAATCTTGCATTATCTTAATGTCTTCTTCAGGAATTATCCTGCACTTTCCTATACTTTTACTTAAAATATAAATATGAGCTGTTTTCTCCACCACATAGCAAATCTTCATTGCCTCTTTCATATCTTTCCCCACACAGAGAGTCCCGTGATTTAGAAGAAAAACTGCATTTCTATTTCCTAAACTGGTAACTGCGTTCTCAGCTAATTCTTCTGAACCGGGCAAGGCATATTTCGCACATAAAACTTTTTCTCCCACTATCTGGACAAAGTCCTCACAAATTCCCGGAAGACTGAAGCCGGTTACGGCCAACACGCTCGAATAAATGGGATGATAGTGGACTATAGCTCTTACATCCTTCCTGGCATTGTAT
>JBAUBA010000214.1:0-1931 GCA_049676265.1 Atribacterota bacterium | reverse complement strand
GATGTCCTATAAGATGCCACTCTACATCGGCAGTAAAAATTTGATATTTTTTTTTAGCATCCTGGACTCTGTTTTCACCAATTATTTTTACTCCTGCATTTATAGCTTCTTCTATTTGCTCTGTAGTTGCAGTTTTAGTTACTGCCACTAATTTTATTTCTTCGGGGTTTCTATTCACCTTTAAGGCTGCTTTTTTTATTTTTTTATTTATTATCTCTAAATTGTTTTTGATTGTTTCCATAAATTATAACCTTTATATCTTTAGTTTTTGATTGTTCAAATAAAAAATAAAAACAATCATTCAGTTAATTTTAAACCTTAATGTTCTATTCTTCTTTATTGTTTTTGAAATAACCTTTTATTCTTTCTCCATTGACAATATATACTACTCTTTCTGCTAAATTTGTAGCGTGGTCAGCAATCCGTGCGATATTATTAGAAACAAAGATTAAATGAATCGCCCTGCTGATAGTATGGGGATCTTCCATCATAAAAGTTAAAAGTTCACGTAATATTTGCTTATCCAAATCGTCAACCGTCCTATCTTTTGTCCATACTTCCTTAGCTAATTCTACATCTCCGTTGAAATAGGCATTTAAGCCATTTTTCAACATATTCTGAGCAATTTCAGCCATACGAGGAATGTCTATTAGGGGTTTTACCATCGATTTGGTAGATAAATACTGGCTGGCCCTGGCTATGGCTACGGCATGATCTGCTACTCTTTCTAAATCAGATACGGTCTTATAACCGCAACCGATAATTCTTAAATTTTTAGCAATAGGATGACGTAGAGCAATCATCTGTAAACATTGTTCTTCTATATCTAATTCCATTTTATCAATGATATCATCATTCTCGATTACCTTTGCAGCTAAATCCAAATCCTGCTCAACCAAAGACTTTATAGCCATATCAATTGCTTCTTCGACTAAATTTGCCATCTTTATCAAACTTTCCTTTAAGCCAGGAAGTTCGTTATCAAAAAATAACTTTTTCTCTTTTATATTCTCATTTTTAATCATAATTTATTTGTCCTTTGTATTTTTTTCGTATCTCGTATTGCGATATAGTTAACCGGTTGCCAGTTTACCAGTTAATTAATTGGCCAATTTACCGATTGACCAATTCACCAATTGAATTATTCGATAGTATTTAGTATCGCATATTGTGTATCGCGTTAAAGAAAACAAGATTCAAGTGTAGGGGCACAATGCATCGTGCCCTTCTTTTATAATTCAGAGACTGGCGGGCCTGCACTCGTGAAAAATTGTAATTTATTACTTGTCACATATTACTGTATTTTATTACATACTATATGTTTTTTATATTCTTTTCTTTTTATTATGCCTTCTTCTTTCTTAACTCTACGCTAAACGCTCTACGCGATACGATATTTAGCTTATGCTTAATATATCAAAAATAGCAACATTTTTCAATAATTTTGTATTCGTATTTCGTATCGAGTATTGCGTATCGCGTAAAGAAGGGGAAAAGACCCGGAAAAAACAATAACTACAACTATTCTTTTCTTTATCTAACTGCCCCAATAAAGTTTAAACTAACATATGTAAGAAGATAATTGCCGGGCAGAGAAAAGATTATTAGTAAATAGTTAAAGGGTGTACTTTATACGCCCCTAAAAATTAATGTAAAACCGTAGGACAAGCGTCTCGCTTGTCAGTGAATTATAAAAAAAAGGGCACAATTCATTGTGCCCCTACATTTAAATCCTGGTTTCTTTAACGCGATACTCGATACGCAATACGCGATAGGAATACTATTCACTAACGACTAACATTACTTTCTCTTCTTAAGGGCAGCCCCTCCCAGGTAGGCCTCCTGGACTTTTTGATTACTCTTTAAATCGGAAGCTAATCCGCTAATAGTAATATTTCCGGTTTCCAGCACATATCCCCTGTCAGCAATAC
>JBAUBA010000213.1:0-4444 GCA_049676265.1 Atribacterota bacterium | reverse complement strand
TGGGATAACCCTTTATTATCACCGGAGAAAGAACCTCTACTTTTAAATTACCTATCATTGCACTAATATTTTCCAGCATCTTTCCTCCCCATCCATAAGAACCGATAACCGAGGCATATCTTAATTTTGGTCTTAAGACATTAGCCAGGTAAACTGCTGAGATTACCTGGGGATGTGCGCCGGCTAAAACCGTAGGCGAGGCAATGACAATGGTGGCAGCATCTACTAAAGCTATCGCCAATGCACCTATATCGGTCCTGGAAAGATTAAAGAGTTTTACGGTTATCCCCTTTTTCATTAATTCTTCGCTTAAGATATACACCATCTCCTCGACACTGCCGTGCATAGAAACATAGGGAATGATTACTTCATTCTCCACCTCATCAGAAATCCATTCGCTGTAAGCCGACAAAATAAATTCCGGATGAGAATAGATCTGGCCGTGACTGGGGGCAATAGTTTTAATCTCTAATTCTTTTAATCTCTCTAAATGTTTTTTGATATTGCTGCGGAAAGGCATCATAATCTCTGCATAATAACGTTTGGCGGCAAAATAAACTTTAGACTCATCATCCACCCATAAATTGCTCTCGGCAAGATGTGCTCCGAACAGGTCGCAACTGAATAAAATCTTATCCTCTTCTAAGTAAGTTAACATGGTTTCCGGCCAATGTACCCAGGGGGCAAATATAAATCTTAGAGTTTTTCCCCCTAAAGAAAGAGTATCATTATCACTTACGGTTATAATTCTGTCTTCTTTAACAAGAAGATGTTCTATCAGTATATTTTTACATTTCTCATTCGTAACTATCTTTGCTTTCGGATATAATTCTAACATGAGAGGAATGGCCCCGGAATGGTCCTGTTCGGCATGATTTACTACTATATAATCCAGATGTTCTATCTCTAAATCATCCAAATTGTCCAACAAATCATCTTCTTTGGTCGGGTCAACTGTGTCGATTAAAGCCGTCTTTTTCTGACCTTTTATCAGATAAGCATTATAGCTGGTGCCCTCGGGAAGGGGGATAAGTTCATCAAATAGCCTTCTATCCCAGTCAATCGCTCCTACCCAGTAGATATCTTTTTTTATTTTTTTTACAGTCATCTCTAACTCACCTCTTCAAAATCATCTTTGCCAGCACCACATACCGGGCATACCCAATCATCGGGTAAGTCTTCAAAGGGAGTTCCTGGATTTACCCCTGATTCAGGGTCGCCTTTTTTAGGTTCATAAATATATCCACAAACCGTACATTTAAATTTCGCCATTTTTTCTAACTCCTTTCCTTCTTTATTTATTTCTTTTGCCGATTTTTCCTCTTTCGGAATATAAGTAGGGGCGTTCTTGGGAGAGATACCTCTATTCACTTGATGGTAATAATCATAAGTCAACGGTATTGCCTTTTTAATATTCTCTGCCTCGACAACTTTCCCTACAAATAGAGTGTGAGTGCCCGCATCCATTTCCATAACTACTTCTGCCTCCATATAAGCTAAGGTATTTTCCATAATTATAGGTGAACCGGTTACCCCGATCTCATAATTTACTCCCTTAAATTTGTCTTCATCTCTTCCCGATTTAAAACCAAATCTTCCGATAAATTTCATATCGGTTTCCTGTTCTAATACCGAGACGGCAAAGACTTTACTTTCGGTAATAAACTCATGAGTTAAATTTTTTTTATTAATACAAACTGCAATGGTAGTCGGCTCGGAAGTTGTCTGAAAAACTGTATTGGCAATCTGCCCGTTTATACGGTCTTCTTTTTTTGAACTGACTATATAAATACCATAACTGATATTGTAAAGTGCTTTTAAATCCATTTGCTTATTCTCCCTTTAAAAAATTAAAAGTTTAAATGTAAAAAAGTTGAGAAGTAGGGACGTATAATAATACGCCCCTACAATTCCAGTACTATTTACCTTCTGTATGTTCCCATAATCCATGAACACTACAATATTCTCTAATCTTTTCCAATCCTTCAACATCTTTAAAGAAAGATTCCGGCTTATCACCCGGCTTCAAAAATTTTCGGGAAGCTCCCTTTTCGGTAACAACTTCAATCCATTCGATATAGTGTTTCTCTTCCATGGGATGCAGGGTTGAACCGACCACCGCCTTAATCCCGGAAGGAACCTTCTCCATCACCGGCACATGTTTTTCGGTAGTCTGATCAGCAGTCAGTTCTTTCATCAGCTTCATTTCCTGCCCACAGCAGACCAAAGCCCCCTCCCCTTCGTGCAATACCTCAACAATATTTCCGCAAATCTCACATTTATAAACTTCTAACTTCTTGGTCATTTACCTTTACCTCCTTTTTTATTATAGACGCTATGGTTATGGCTTTTAATTTTGCAATAACCTCTTTTTCTATTTCATCTATCTTTTTTTTTAAAAGACAATCTTTTATATGAGGACAATCGCTTTTTTTAAATTTACATTCGTTTAATCTTACCGGTCCCTGAAATATTTTCATTACATCGATTAGACTTATTTTCTCCGGAGATATAGCTAAAGTAAAACCGCCACCCTTACCCTTGGATGAATCAAGTAATCCTTTTTTGTTTAAAGTTTGCAGTATTTTTCTTAAAAAGGGGCGGGGCATATTTAAAGATCTAACTAATTGTTCAGCTGAGATTAGCTCTTGTTTTTGTTCGACAATATAGCAAAGTGCCCTTATCGCATAATCGGTGTTCCTCTTGATTAATTTCACTTATCAATTTTCCTTTAATCTTTTAATATCAACAACAATTTCTTTGTTTCAAAAGCCTTGTTTTTTTCTTTTTATTATGATACCACTATTGTATCATTATGTCAACTTATTTTAAAAATTTTTTCTACTCAAAAAAAATAACTCCCCCACTCTTATCAGTAAGGGAGTTATTTCATGTTAATTAAAATTAGTTATTTTATTTTGATAATTAAGAATTTATTCGACTGGTTCTGCTTTAATTCTTTCTGCAATCTCCATTATCTGATAAGGTGAAAATCTATATTCTCCTCTTAAGTCATCTATGGTGCTGCCAATGTTATACATTTGAGTAAGTTCAAATTCAATCTTAATTCCTTTTAGCAATTCACCAGCATCTACTCCCCAAAGGGTAGCAATATCTTCAATGGTCATAGTCTTCATTTCCATTCCACTTACATGAGCTTGTAATCCGGTAATATTATCGGAAGAATTTCTTCTCATTCCGCTGCCTTTAGGTTCACTGTCACAGGTGCCATCACATTCTTCATCACAATCATGTGGTACATAATCCTGATCTTGTCCGTTGGGGATACCATCGCCATTATCATCAGGTGCAGCTTCCCTTCGGCCCGTTCCATTCCCCAGACCTTCTACGCAGTCTTCACAATCTTGGTTTTGCCCCTGGTTAGAAACCCCTTTGTCTTGCATGCCATATCTGGGGCTTGCAAGATTTCCACTGGATCCCCCTCTCATTCCATACATTCCATTACCATCTGCCCAAACGACAAGGGCAAAAACTCCAACTGCCAGTGCTGCGACTAGCAGAGTTACTCCGACTTTTAAATTTCTTGAACTTTTCATTCTGTTCGTTCCTCCTTAAATTTTTGTTTGTTGACAATTTTTTTGTCATTCACTTATCTATACGCCAAGAGGAGGAACTTTCTTTCAATACCGGAAAATATTTTTTAAAAAATCAATCTCTCAGTCTTAGTCCGGTCATTTGGTTTCCTTCCAGAGTTTCTCTATTCTATTATAGTGTTCTCTGGTAGCAGCAGCTAAATCAAGTAAAACATGTTTTATTTCTTGGCAATCGGGCTCAAAGACTTCAAAAAACTTCTTCTCTATTAACCCGCTTTCCAGGTCCCGAGCTACTGATAGAGCATTTTTAGCTGATATTTTATTATTTTGGGCTTTAGCTATTTGACTTTTCAGGTATTCCAAGGAGGTTTCTATCGCCTCTGTTTTAAATCTTCCTTCTTTGAAATACAACAAGCCTTTCTCTGCTTGAGAGCGGAGCTTAAATATCCAACTCGCGTGCTCTATCTCCTCGGCTGCTATTTTTAACCAAAAATCTTTCTGCTCCGGGAATTTCCGGGCATATTCTTTATAAAGCTGACTAATTGCTTTCTCGTGTTCAGCCAGCAGTTTTATTACCTTCAACTGGGTTTTGATTAACGGCATAAATGCTTCTCCTTGTTATTTTATATCTCATTTACATTAATATTTCCGGATACTAAAATCTAAAATTTATCTTTATAATCCCTCTACCTGCATATCCCGGGGATGTTCAACGGTAAAGGTATAAAATATTTCCTGCTTTTGCTGAGGCTCTAATTCCAACTCCCATAACCAAATTCCCTTCCGATCCTCCCAGTCTTCTACTCCTGGTTCGAGACTTATCTCATCTATCTTAATTTTAATGCGGTCATCTTCGGAAATTGGTATAGCTTCAAATAGTTTCACTTTAA
>JBAUBA010000212.1:0-4772 GCA_049676265.1 Atribacterota bacterium | reverse complement strand
GGGTTAGTAATCTCTACGGTAAGGAAATTCTTCTCAACTTCAATTTCGTACACCATCCTAGAGCCAAGATAAATCACCTGACTGATTATACCATTAATAGCACCTGATTTCTTAGGTTCCAGTTCTGCAGATTCAGGTCTAATAACCAGAAAAATTCTATCTCCTTCTGAAAAGGCATTCTTTGGTATAGACACTTTATGTTTTACCCCTTTTATATCGACTTCAATTTCTTCCTGAGATAAAATATTTACCACTTTCCCTTCCAAAAAGTTTGCTTTACCAATAAAATCAGCTACAAAATAATCAACCGGATGAGCGTAGATTTCCTGAGGAGTGCCTATCTGTTGAATCTTACCTGCATTCATAATAACTACTCGGTCAGAAAGGGTCACAGCCTCTTCCTGGTCATGAGTAACATAGACAGAAGTAATACCAACTCTCTGTTGTATTTTTCTAATCTCTAACCTGGTGGATACTCGCATCTTGGCATCAAGATTTGAAAGAGGCTCATCTAGCAATAATACTTTAGGTTCCATAATTAAAGAACGAGCCAAACTAACCCGCTGCTGTTGACCTCCAGAAAGTTGTGCTGGAGATCGATTATTTAATCCTTTTAAACCCACTAAATCCATAATAAATTCTGTTCTTTCTCGAATAACTTTTTCTGCTATTCGGTGTATCTTTAATCCATAGGCAATATTCTGATATACAGTCATGTGCGGGAATAGAGCATAATTTTGAAACACCATAGTAGTGGGTCGTTGATTTGGAGGGGTGGTAGTTACATCTTCTCCATCAATAAATATTTTTCCGGAAGTAGGCAGTTCAAAACCAGATATCATTCGAAGAGCAGTAGTTTTACCACACCCGGAAGGTCCTAAAAGAGTAACTAACTCACCTTCTTTTACTTCTAAATTCACCTTATCTACTGCTGTAACACTTTCTTTTCCGCTTCCAAAAATTTTTTCTAAATTTTTAAGAACAAGATAATTCTGTTTCATAAAAAATCCTTCCCTTTTTCTTTATAATTAGGCAACAATATCAATGGTTCTTACGCCTTTACCAATTCGATTTACTGCCAGCTGAATAATCCCCAAAGCAATTAATACAATGACAATCAATAAATTACACATCGCTGCCGCTTGGGCATACATACTATTATCCACAAAACCCAGTATGGCTATAGTAATTAAATTCCATTTGCCCGATACCACAAAAATTACCGCACTGATAGCAGTCATAGCCTTTACAAAATTATAGGCAAGACCGGAGAAAAAAGCGGGAGCAATCATAGGTAAAGTGATTCTTCTAAAAGTAGTACTACTATCAGCGCCCAGATCAGTTGAAGCTTCCTCGATAGAAGGGTCAATTTGCTGCAGAGCAGCAATACCGGAGCGTATCCCTACCGGCATATTCCTAAATATAAGAAGAATGATAATAATCCAGGCTGTCCCGGTCATTATAAAAGGGAGCAGCACAGTTTTCTGGTTAAAAGCCAAGATATACCCTATCCCTACTACGGTACCCGGAACCGCAAAGGTAAGCATGGAGATAAATTCCATTACACCGCGGCCAATAAATTTTTTCCTGATGACCAGAAAAGAGATAAATATACCAATAATACCGGCTATTGGTGTAGCAATAGATGAAAGAACTAAGGAATCAATCAAATAATCTTTGCCTACCTGATACATCTCTACATAATGTTTTAGAGTTAAAGTGGGATTAACTCCCCAAAGAGTTTGAAAAGAACCATGAACGATGGTTCCATAGAAGAGAAAAACAATTGCCGTAAAAATAATACAGCAGGAATACACCGGTAGCTTTATATACCATTCCAGCTGCTTAATAGTAGCACCGGTAGGCTTTCCGGTAACTGTAACATATGATTTTCGAGAAACCCAGTATTTTTGCAGAAAAAAAGCAACTATAGTTGGAATAAAAAGAAGCATTGCCAGGGTAGAACCCCGGGATAAATCGTACATCCCGGTAATTTGTAAAAAAGCCTGCACTGAAAGAACCCGAAAATTACCCGAAATAACCATCGGATTTCCGAAATCGGCCATTGATTGAATAAATACCAATAACCAGGCACTGGCAATACCGGGAGTAGCCAAGGGTAAAGTAATAGTATAAAACATTTTCGCCCTAGATGCCCCCAAATCCATAGAAGCCTCTTCTAAGGATGGATCAATGGCTTGAAGAATACCGTAAAGAACTAAAAAAGCTGTAGGAGCATACGCAATTGTTTCAACAATTATCAATCCTCCCAACCCATATATGGTATAATCACCAATAATTTTAGTTAAAAAAGAATTCAGGCTTCCTGCTCTTCCAAGGAGAAGAATGGCTGATAGTGCAACGACAAAGGGTGGGGAGATAATAGGGAAGGTCACAGTCATCCGAAAGAAATTTTTAAAGGGCATTGGAGTTCTGGTAAGGGCATAAGAAAAGATAAATCCAATGATAGTACCTATGGTGGCAGTGTACACTCCCAAAAGCATGCTATTGAAGAAAGGTTGATAATAATATCTTTTAGAAAAAACAGCTAAATAGTTAGAAAAATTCAATTGTTTATCAATAATTAAACTTGTTTTAAAGACTTGAAATATTGGAAATACTACAAAGACTAATAAGAAATAAAAAATAGCAAGTATAAATACAAATAAAAGCGGTTCTTTCCATATTAAACGAAGATTTCCGGTAATTTCCTGTATTTTTCTATTTGAACTGTTCATATTTTCAACCCTATAAAATATCTGTTACGATAATACAATAATCCCTGCTACTAAAAACAATCAATCGGTAGCAGGGATTATTAATTCTCTATTGCCTTGTAAAATGCATTTAATTATTGTCCAATTCTATCTCTCCAGGCAGTTACCAATGCATCTTTATTTTCACCAGCCGAAATTGAATCAAAATCAGCGAATAATTTTACTTGATCTAAGGTTACAGCACCTTCGGCAATTGTTGCTTCTGGATTAACAGGCACACGGCAATATTTCTGGAGTAAATTCTGTGCTTGTTTAGTAAAACACCAATCTATAAACTGCTTACCCAATTCAGGTTCAGGACCACCTTTAATTAAAGAAAGACCTCCCACTTCAAAACCGGTTCCCTCTTTCGGGAAGCTCATAACTACCGGATACCCTTTATTTATGCCCATAGAAACGATATCATGCGAAAAAGCAATCCCTACTGCTATCTCACCTAATCCAACCATCGGTATACATCCTGTTCCTGATTTAGTATACTGAAAAATACTTTGTTTATCAAGTTCTTCCCACCAATCTAGGGTTTTTTCCAAGCCCCACATTTGAACAAGAGTGGCATAAGTGGTATAAGATGTTCCGGAAGTGTAAGTATAAGCTATACCTACATTCTTATTTAATTTGGGATCAAGCAAATCATACCAGCTGGTTGGAGCTTCCATATCATTTTCTTCCAAGAAATCAGTGTTTGTAACAAATCCGATTACACCGGAGTAAAATGCGGTCCAAGCCCAATCCTCGGCATGAAATAAATCAGGTAATTCGAAATCTATATTAGGTTTATAAGGTTCCAGTAATCCTTTGTTAGCAGCACCTATATGAGTTGTGTGAGGGGCGGAATGCCAAACACTTGCTTGAGGATTTGAGGCTTCTGCTTCTATGCGGACTAATACTTCACCAGCTGACATTCTAACCCATTCTACATCAATTCCAGTCTCTTTTTCAAAGGCCTCAATATAATATTTGTCCTCTCCTAGAGTAATAGAAGTATATAAATGAAGCACTTTGTCTGCCGCCAAACCTGTGATAAACACACTGCCTACTATGACCATAACCAATAACATTGTTAAAATTAACCTTTTCATAAAAATCCTCCTAATTTTTTAAAATTTTTACTATCAGACAAAAATACATATGTCCTTACATTATATATACTACGCTTCTTATCAACCTCCCTTCTTTTTTTTTGTAAATAATTTTAAAAAAATAATATTTTTTAAAATTATTTAATCTTTTATAATATTAGCAGTCTACCCTGGGGATTTAATTTACTATACAAAGCTTTTCTTATCTCCTGTTTTTCCCTATAAGATCTTACATGATTATAACCATCTTCCAGCCAAGATGGAGAAACAAGGAGCGATTTTTTAAATTGATCTAAAAGTTTATCTTCAAATTCCCCTTTATAGCCTCTCTTTACAAATAGCTGAAATGCCTCAGGAAAATTATCCCAGGCTTCCTGTTCTTGACCAGGAGGTGTGGGATAAAAAAGTCCCTTATTTGCCTTTGCTGCCTTTAAATCTCCACCACCATCACCAATCATCGACACTTGATCATCTTCATAATTGCCTGCCCTTTTTGCTACTTCAATGTGATGTCCCTTTGACCCCATTTCCTGACCGGAAATAATTTGAACATATTGAGCAATCCCTTGGGCTTCCCAGTAATTTGCTAAATCTGCATAGGGAGTTTTGGAGACAATTAATATATCTGCATATTGAGACATTAATTCTAAACACTCTTTAACTTTGTCAAAGGGCGGAATCCTGGCAGAAACATGGGGAAACATTCTGTTTACAGCTTCGCTCCAACCTAAAAGTTTATACAAAGTAAGATCGAGAGGATTTTGATTTAAAAACTCTTCCAAACTCGGATTTCCCAAACCCAACTTATTCTCCTTGGTATAGGCAATATATTGATTCAAAGGTTTTATATTGGGTAATTTTATATTTCCTTCTTGCAATACTTGCTGAATATCTGTCCTGTTTTGAAGAGCAG
>JBAUBA010000211.1:0-2109 GCA_049676265.1 Atribacterota bacterium | reverse complement strand
TCTTTAACTTGAGCAAAATAGAGAGAGAGTATATACAGGCACATTAACTGGCCAACAAAGGCTTTTGTAGTAGCCACACCTATTTCCGGACCCGCCTTGATATACATTACACTATCTGCTTCCCGACTGATAGTACTTCCCCTTACATTGGTAAGAGCCAATATATAAGAACCAGCTTTCCGGCAAGCTCTTAAAGCTGCTAGGGTATCCGCTGTTTCTCCTGATTGAGATATCAGAATAACCAGATCTTTTTTGCCAAGTAATATTTTTCTGTATCTAAATTCGGAACTATAATCTACCTCTACCCGAATAGCGGTTAACTCTTCAAAAATATATTTCCCTACTAAAGCTGTATAATAAGAAGACCCGCAAGCCAAAATAGATATCCTTTCTATTTCTTTAATTTTATCCAAAGAAAGAGATAGGTTTTCAAGTTCCAATATTTTTTTGGACAAATTAATTCTACCTTCTAAATTATTACGGATAACCATAGTTTCTTGGAAAATTTCTTTTAGCATAAAATGTTTATATCCACTCTTTTCTGTCATCTCCTCATCCCAATCAATATTTACCATTTCTTTATGCAAAATTTTTCCTTCGGAATTGATTATCTCTACTCCGTCTTTAGTTATAGTAGCAATTTCTCTTTCTTCCAAAAAGATTACCCTCTTGGTATAACTAAGTAAAGCAGGGATATCAGAAGCTAAAAACATTTCTCCTTCTCCTATTCCGATAATCAAGGGGCTCCCGCAACGCGAAGCGATAACTTTCCCCGGATCACGAGTAGAAATAACTCCGATAGCATAAGAACCTTCTATTTCTTTTATAGATTCCTTTACTGCTAAAGTTAAGTCATTCTGATAATTACTTTCTATTAAATGAGGGAGAACTTCGGTATCTGTTTCGGAAATAAAATTGTGTCCTTCCGAAATTAATCTTTCTCTTAAAGGCACATAGTTCTCTATAATGCCATTATGCACTACCACTACCTCAGAATTACATCCATTATGCGGGTGCGCGTTTAAGTTGTTGGGTTTTCCATGGGTAGCCCACCTGGTATGTCCTAATCCTATATTGCCTTCTGGGGACCCTTTTTCTAATAAATTTTCTAATTCGGCGACCTTTCCTTTACATTTTACTATTCTAATTTTATTATCTTTAAATACAGCTATACCTGCAGAATCGTACCCCCTATACTCTAACTTCTTTAATCCATTTAACAAAATTGGTATCGCTTCTTTTTGACCAATATATCCAATTATTCCACACATTTTTTAGTCCTTTCTTAAATTTAATATTTATTTTTTAAAAACAAAAACCCCATTATTAATCCATCAAGGAAAATAATAGGGTAATAATCATAAAATATTCTAATACTGATGTAAAATAGAAAAAAATTATCTGTCATTTATTATTCTGAAAGAAGATTTTCAGGAATCCCTAAATAGATCCTGACCATAAAAACCTCTCTGTCCCTGCAATTACTCACAAGTTTTACAGGTTTTCTAAGGATTTGGCCAACCCAGGAGCATCCGCCGAATTTTCGATAAACTCCTTCCTCGTCAACTTACCTTATCAAAAACACTTAGCCCTTTAGATTAAGTAAGTTCTGGCGCTTGTATTCAATTTTTATTAATTTATATTTTTTATCCCCTCCTTTCAATCTTCCAATCTAAGCAGTCTGCCAGCCACCCAGTCTACCAACCCACCAGCCTTCCGGTTAATTTAGTTGTTAATATATAGTATAGCTTATATTTTAGGATTAGCAAGATGCAAGTGTTTATAATTTACTAATTGAACTATTGACCAATTTACCAATTAAATTTAATTTAATAATCTGCAATTTACCCGGTTAATTCTAATCTAATTCCCTCTTTTTTAACTATGCGCTAAACGCTATACGCTAGTTTGTACGAGATACGAATTAGGCTCCTAATTTCTATTTTCTTCACGCAATACGCGATTCGCGATACGCAATACGATTAAATATCTTCTTTTTCAATTACCTTTCTTAAATCCTGAGACATTTTCTCTAATTTATCCTCATCTTCTCCTTCTAATAATATCCTAATTAACGGTTCGGTACCAGAAGCTCGAACAAAAATTCTA
>JBAUBA010000210.1:0-3180 GCA_049676265.1 Atribacterota bacterium | reverse complement strand
CTTATACTGGGATGGCTGAGGAGCCCTATCACCAGCTTGTCTTTTGTGGTGGGGGCAATTTGTTCCGGATTAGCAGGCTTTACCGGAATGAAAATTGCAACTAAAGCAAATTCGAGGACTGCCCATGCTGCTATGGTGGGAGGAATAGCTAAAGCATTAAAAGTTGCTTTCTCTGGCGGTGCGGTGATGGGTATGTCGGTTGCGGGTTTTGGATTATTAGGTTTAGGTACTTTATATTATTTTATCAGAGAACCGGAAATTATAAATGGATTTGCTTTGGGAGCAAGCTCTATAGCACTATTTGCCAGAGTAGGCGGAGGAATATTTACTAAAGCTGCCGATGTGGGAGCTGATTTAGTAGGAAAGGTTGAAGTTGGAATACCAGAAGATGACCCAAGAAATCCAGCAGTTATTGCCGATAATGTAGGAGATAATGTAGGAGATATTGCTGGATTGGGAGCAGATCTGTTTGAGTCTTATGTGGGCTCAATTATTTCCAGTATGATTTTAGGTGGATTACTATTTGAAGGAACCAAAGGAGTTATGTTCCCTCTATTATTGGCAGCTTGCGGGGCAATTGCCTCTATTATAGGTTCTTTTTTTGTACAGACTAAAAACGAAAAGAATTTACACAATGCTTTAACCAAGGGAACTTTAGTAAGCGGATTTTTGGTAATTGTTGCTTCTGCTTTTCTTTCTAATGTTTTATTTAATAGTTTAAATGTGTTTTATGCCACTGCGACTGGATTGATTGCCGGCATAATTATTGGATTAGTAACAGAATATTATACTTCCTATCAGTATTATCCGGTAAAGTCAATTGCTAAATCATCACTTACCGGAGCAGCTACTACCATCATTTCTGGATTAGCAGTTGGTATGCAAAGTACTGCCATTCCTTTGGTTATAATTGCCGCTACAGTTTTAATAGGTTATAAGTTTGCAGGACTATATGGTATAGCAATTTCTGCAGTAGGAATGTTATCAATTGTAGGAATGACCGTTTCGGTAGATTCTTATGGCCCAATCGCTGATAACTCGGGAGGAATTGCGGAAATGGCTAAACTGGATCCTAAAGTTCGAGAAATTACTGATTCATTAGATGCAGTAGGAAATACTACCGCTGCTATCGGAAAAGGTTTTGCTATCGGTTCAGCAGCATTAACGGCTTTGGCTTTATTTTCAGCTTACTGTAAATCGGTTGGTTTAGAAAGTGTAAGTATAACTAATCCGATAGTGGTAGCAGGGATGTTTATCGGTGGCCTTTTGCCTTATCTTTTTTCTTCTTTAGCCATAAATGCGGTGGGGAAAACTGCATTCTTAATGATAGAAGAAGTTCGTCGACAATTTAGAGAAATACCTGGTTTAAAAGAGGGAAAAACTAAACCGGATTCTGCGAGATGTGTGGATATTAGCACTAAAGGTGCTTTAAAAGAGATGATATTGCCCGGATTATTAGCCATAATATCACCTATAGCAGTAGGAATAGTGCTTGGCACCGAAGCTTTAGGAGGTATGTTGATTGGAGCGGTGTTAGTAGGAGTATTGTTGGCCATACAGATGGCCAATTCCGGAGGAGCCTGGGATAATGCCAAAAAATATATTGAGATGGGAAATTATGGAGGTAAGGGAACTAAAGTTCATGAAGCTGCAGTTATAGGTGATACTGTAGGTGATCCTCTTAAAGATACTGCCGGTCCTTCTATGAATATATTGATTAAAGTTATGTCCATAGTCGCTCTGGTGTTTGTTCCTCTGTTTATAAAATAGTATCGAGTATCGCGTATCGCGTATCGCGTGAAGAAAATTAGGATTGAGAGGTAGGTGCACTATGCATCGTGCCCGCAGGCGATAGAGAATAAAGAAAATTAGATTCCCAATTCGCTAACGACTGATTTAATTGATCAATTGATAAATCGGTCAATTGGTAAATTGACTTACTTAAGGAGAAATTGTAATTGAGATTTTGTGACTTAATTATAAAGAAGAGAAATGGCCTAAAGTTAAATCAAAAAGAAATAGATTATGCTATCAAGGAATTTGATGAAGGCAGCATACCGGATTATCAAATGTCTGCCATGCTGATGGCAATCTATTTTCAAGGAATGGATATCAATGAAATAAAATATCTAACTATGGCCATGGTTAATTCTGGAAAAACTATCGATCTTAGCTCTATCCCCGGCATTAAGGTTGATAAACATAGCACGGGAGGCGTAGGAGATACTACTACCCTCGCTTTAGCTCCCATGGTGGCAGCAGCAGGTGTTCCGGTAGCCAAGATGTCAGGGCGGGGTTTAGGTCATACCGGCGGTACAATCGATAAATTAGAATCGATCAAAGGGTTTAAAACAGAATTAAGCCTGAGTAAATTTATAGATATCGTTAAAAAAGTTGGAGGATCAATTATTAGTCCTACTTCAGATCTGGCTCCTGCAGATAAAAAATTATACGCCTTAAGGGATGTCACCGGAACAATAGACAGTATTCCCTTAATCGTAAGCAGTATTATGAGTAAAAAATTGGCTGCTGGTGCCGATGCTATTGTATTAGATGTTACTACTGGCAGCGGTGCTTTTATGCGAGAATATAAAGATGCCTTGAAATTAGGGAAAATAATGGTAGATATAGGATTGGAGTTGGGCAAAGAGACCGTGGCGGTGGTTTCAAATATGGATGAACCCTTAGGTTTTGCTATCGGTAACTCCCTGGAAATTAAAGAAGCTATTGAAGTTTTAAAAAATAGAGGGCCGGAAGATTTACGTGACCTTTGTCTGGTTCTTGGCGCCCATATGCTAAAATTAGGCGGGGCAACAAGAAACCATGAAGAAGGAAAAAAAAGATTAGAAAAAATATTAAAAGAAGGGACAGCTTTTGATAAGTTTAAAGAGATGGTAACTGCTCAGGGTGGAAATCCAGAAATAATAGATAACCCGGAATTATTACCTCTGGCCAAACATTGTACTAAAATTAAAGCTGATCTTAGTGGCTATATACAGAAAATAGATTCACGATTAATTGGTGAGAGTGCCATGCTTTTAGGAGCAGGCAGAGAGAAGAAAGAATCGGAAATCGATTTATCGGTGGGAATTATTTTAAAGAAGAAAGTAGGGAACAAGGTTAATAATAACGAAGATTTGGCCGAAGTTTATTACAATGATTCAGAAAAATTAAAAGAAG
>JBAUBA010000209.1:0-7807 GCA_049676265.1 Atribacterota bacterium | reverse complement strand
ATATAATTACGGCATTTAAGAGTAGTTAATATTCGATGTACCGTGCTTGCCCCCATGTGCAATTCTTTACCTATTTCGGTTATACCCATTTCTTTTTTATTGTCCGAAAGTAACTCCAATAGATCTAAGGCTTTTTCTATAGACTTTATTTTTCCTTTTTTCAATAATTTATTTTCCATAATACGGAATTCCTTTTCCATTATTTATATATTTACAATATAACATTTAATTAAAAAAGTCAATATTTATTTAAAAATATTTTTACTATGCATCTATAAATTTTATACTGCTCCTATTTAATAAAAAGCTATTTTAAGTTAAAATAAACTCAAATAGAAAGAAGTTATCCTCAAAACTATAATAAATTCCAGAGGTAAGGCCAGAGAAAATTCCAGATTTTTATTTAATAAATTCCTATCACTTGGGTTATAATCTTAATTTAAGGCAGAATAAATGATAGGTGTAGCCATTATAAAGATGCTTTGGAAAAGGAATAAGAATAAATCGCTGATAGTAAGATTAAATGGCTGCGAATGGAAGACAATAGCTAAGGCAATAAAGGAGGTAGAGACAGGCAGATAATACCCGGCAAAAAACCTCATCCTGGTATTAAATCCTCACCAAGAACATGTTTTAGAATGGATAAAAAGATTTAATGGAATAAGTATATTTGAAGAATTACAAAAAAAAGTGATATCATGGCTGTCATATTTATTTGTCTTTCTAAATATTTATTGTTCGCTCCCTTTCGATTATAAAGGGAAAAAGTGTAATGTGGTATTATAGAAAAATTCTTAAAAGGGCTTCCAATAAGAAAAAGAGATTTTACGTACACACAATTAAAAAATAATCTTAATTTAATCCTATAAAATCATTCGGGCGTCTACTGCTTGCAAGCCCTTCTCGAATACAAACACGGGATTTAAATCTATTTCGCTAATCTCAGGATTTTCCATAGTAAGTTTAGAAATTTTCATTAAAACTCCTTCTATGGCCTGAATATCTAGAGGAGACTTCCCTCTTGCCCCCTTTAAAATTTCGTATCCCCTTATCTCGGTAATCATCTCTCGGGCATCTTTTTCCTCTAAAGGAATAATACGAAAAGAGATATCTTTTAGAACCTCCACAAAGATTCCACCAAGTCCAAACATAATTACCGGACCAAAATGAGGATCTTTCATCATTCCTATAATAATCTCTGTTCCCTGAGGAACCATAGCATAAGCTATTACTCCGAATATTTTCGCGTTTTTATTATACTCTTTTGCTTTAGAGATAATTTCCTGATAAGCTAATTTTGCTTCCTTTTCATCTTTAATATTTATCTTTACTCCGCCTGCATCTGTTTTATGGATGATGTCAGGAGAGACAATTTTAATAACTATAGGAAAATTTATTTCTTTGTCCAATCCGGCAATTTCATCTTCGCTCTTTATTAATCTAAAATCAGGAACAGGAATTCCATATTGCTTCAATAATTCTTTTGCCTCTGTCTCTAATAAAGACCTTTTTTCTTTTTTAGCTTTTTCAATAATCTGATGCACCTGCCACCTCTTTTCTTAAAATTAGCAGTTTATATTCCTAAATAATGCCTCTTCACGTGTTCACTATTTAAAAGTTCTTTACTATTTCCTTCCATAACAATTTTACCATTTTCTAGAACATAAGCTCTTTCTGCGAAATGTAAAGCATAATTTATATTTTGTTCTATAAGTAACATAGTAAGACCTTTTTTCTTTAAAATAGATAATTTTTGATAAATATCATCTACTAATTTGGGTGCTATACCCTGTGAAGGTTCATCAAGCATTATAAATTTAGGCTGACCTGCAAGGCTTCTGCCAATGCTAAGCATCTGCTTTTCACCACCGCTTAATGTCTTGGCTAATTGCTTTTCTCGTTTTTTAAGTATGGGGAAAATCTGGTAAATCTCTTCTAAAACATCTCTTTTTATTTTCTTCCTGTTTCTATATGTTCCCATAAGAAGATTTTCATAAACTGTCATATTTATAAAAAGCTTTCCGCCTTCCGGTACATGTGCAATTCCGGCCCGGGAAATTAGGTGGGGTGGATATTTTGTAATACTTTGTCCTTCAAAAACAATCTCTCCTGCAAAGGGAGAAATTAATTTAGAAATTGTTTTTAAAAGTGTAGTCTTTCCTGCTCCATTTGAGCCAATAATAGCTACAACCTCATTTTCTTCTATTTGGAAGTTAATATCCCTCAAAACAGTGACTTTACCATAACCGGAACTTAAATCTTTAACCCGTAGAACTTGATTCACTATAACTTCTCCTCCCCAAGTAGGCTTCAATAACCCGCTGATTATTACTTATTTCACTTGGAATGCCTTTAGCAATAAGCTCACCGGCATCCAAGACAAAGATTCGCTCACAAAGACCCATAACCATTTGCATAACATGTTCAACAACACATAAAGTAATTTTAGTTTCTTCGTTAAGCCTTTTGAGTTTTGACATAAGCTTTAAGAGTTCGGTAGAAGTAAGCCCTGCTCCTACCTCATCAAGAAGTAAAAGCTCGGGCTCGGTAGCGGCTGCCCTTGCTACTTCTACTTTGCGTAAAGAGGATAACCCTAAATCACTGCACTTACAATCCCGGATATCTTCCAACTCAAAAAATTTTAGTGCCCAATCCACTTTATTTTGTACTTCTTCTTCCCCCCGCCTATTATAAGCTCCCACTCTTATTGCTTCTTCGACAGACATTTCAGTAAAAGATTTAACCACTTGAAAAGTACGAGACATTCCTAATTTACAAATTTTATGCGGAGACATGGTGGTAATATTAGTCCCCTTGAAAATAACCTGACCTTCATCCGGGGTTTCCAATCCCGTGATTAAATTAAAAAAAGTAGTCTTTCCGGCCCCATTTGGTCCGATAAGTCCAATAATTTCCTCTTTTTTAATCTCCAAGTCAACCTGGTTGACTGCGATAAGATTACCAAAACGCTTGGTAAGTTTAGAAGTTTTAAGAATTTGTTCAGACAACACTTTTTTTCTTTACCTCCTGCTTTGCCGGCTTTTTATTTCTATATTGAAAGAAAGTAGCAATTCCCCTGGGTTTAAAAAGAACTACCAAGATTAAAATGACTGAGTAAATGACTAAGTATAAACCTGATACTTCACCACCCAAACTTGCCCTTAAAAATTCCTGGGTACCAACTAATAATAAGGCTGCTAAAAGAGGACCATAAGTAATGCCTCTACCCCCTACAATTCCCAATATCGCAACCTTAATACTTTCCGACCCATTAAAAAAACTGGGATGAACATAACCATAAATATTTGCATAAATTGCACCGGTAACTCCGATTAAAAAGGCATAGTAGACCAGTGCTCTTAATTTACAAGCTCTAGTATTAACTCCCAGTACTTCAGCTGCTGTCTCATCTTCTCCTAAAGCTTTAAGATAAAAGCCCAATTTCGAACGAGTGATTCGAGAATTAACCAATAAAGCTATGACTAACATGCCCAATATTAGGTAATAGTAAGGGACATAGGAACCAAAGCGCATATGGTAGAGTGAACCACTAAAATAAGGTAAATATCTTTCTACTGGTCCACCTACTTCTTCCCACATATTAAAAACTACTTTAAGTACCTCAACCAGCGCGGTGGTAGTTAAAGCATACCACACTCCTCTTATTCGGAATCGAAACAAAGGCAACCCAATGAACAAGGCAAAAGCAACTGCCACCAAACCGCCCAGAATCATACCAATCCAGGGAGTAAAATTAAACCGGATAAATAAAGTGCTTGATGTGAAAGCGCCTAACCCCAGATAAGCAAAGGAAGCCAGGTCAAGCTGACCGGCTAAACCACCAATAACATTCCAAGAGGTAGCCATTACTCCATATATGAGTACGGTGGTAACTAAAAGTATGTTATATTGATTTGAACCAAATATTAAAGGCACAAATAAAGCAATCAATAAAAAAAATAATAACAATAAATTCTCTAAATTGTGATTTTTTTTGCGTTTCATTCCTTCCTCCCAAAAAGACCTTTGGGCCGCAACCAAAGAACTAGAATAAATATAAGATATATTACCAAAGACCGTGCCCTGGGATCCCAAAAAGTCATTGCCAGTGATTCACCTATTCCTATAATTAAACCGGAAATCAATAATCCAGAAATCGAACCTAGCCCAGCAAGTGCAAGGATGCACCAGCTAAGTAAACCAAAACGTAATCCCATAGTTGGATCTACTTGTTGAAAGGTCATTAATAAACCACCTGATATGGCGGTTAGACTTGAACCCAGTCCGAAGGCGAGGGCATAGGTCTTTCGAAAATCAACTCCCATAAGAGAAGCTGCATCTGAATCATCAGAAGTTGCCCGTATTGTCCGTCCCGGCCAAGTTTTACTTAAGAAAAAAGCTATGCTTATAATAACAATTAGACTGATTATAGCTGAAGTTAATCGTGAAAGCGCAATGGTATAGCCTCCGAATTGAATATTGCCTTGGATAAAAGAGTAAGAAAGCGCACGAGGCTGTGCTTTCCATGCTAATTGAGTTATGGCACCCAAAAAAGTCATTAAACCTACTGTCACAGCTATTTGTATAGTATAGTGTTCTTTTAGTGTTCGATCGATTATGCCATAATAGACTAACATTCCAAATACAAATAACAAAGGAAAAGTAATTAGCGGGGTTAGAACTGCATCAATTCCCCATAATGAAGCAGTCCAAAAAGAAAAATACATAGAAAGCATTACGAAATTTCCATGTGCAAAGTTTACTACATTCATTACCCCAAATATAAGTGACAACCCTAAAGCAATTAGGGCATATATGCAACCCATCAATGCTCCGTCAAAAAGACTTTGAATAATTACTTCCATGTTTTACACTTAATTCCTTCCCTTACTTCATTTACCTTCAATCGAATATACATCTTTGCCTGGCTAAATAAAATTAGAAAATTATTAGCCAGGCAAAGTTTTATAAAGCTTATTTATTTTTCATAGCAAATACCACTTTGATACTTTTATATCCTAGCAAAAAAAGTTTGAAGCTCAGTAACTATTAAAAATTAATAGGTAGCATCTGCCCTGGGGAAAACAAACTCGGCTTCCGCTTCATCAAAAGGCCAAACAACTTTGGGTTCACCTTTGATAACCTGCATAATTGTAGCTCTGGCATAAGGATTATCCCCTTTTCCATCGAAAGCGATATGATTTACCGGAAAAGTTTCCACTGCAGGACCGGAAGTTAAGTCAAGCTCTAAAAATGCTTTCCGTAAATTGTCTGGATTAAGCGGGTCATTGGGGAAAAGTGTCCCGGAAAGCTCAAGCGCCTCTTTTAAGATCCACATGGCGTAATAATTCATCCCGGCAGCTTCGGTAGGTATATGTCCGACTTTAGCAGTATACTCTTCAACGAATTTGCGATTTTGCGGGGTATTTTTAGCCGGGTTGTAACTGTAAGTATTGCTATAATATTCGGATGCTTCACCCAATGCTTCTATAGATTCGGGATCTGTAAATCCACATGCACCCATACCAGCAATAAATTTTGGAATTTTACCCAATTCTTTAAAGGATTTAGCAAATATAATCCCATCCATAAAATATGGGCAGGTAATTACAAAATCTGCTTTAGCAGTAGCAATTCCATGAACAATAGAGGAAGCATCGGTAATATCATAAGGGTACTCCTTTTGATAGACAATAGTAAGCCCGTTATCTAAAGCCGCTTGCACAGCACCTATCGCATTGCTTCTTCCAAAAGAAGAATCCTCATTCAGAATAGCAATTTTTTCTACAGAGATCCCGGATTTTTCAGCTGCCTCTAAAACAAATTCAACAGCAGATCTGCCCTGCATGCTTGCTTTAGGAGCAGGTCTAAACAGATACTGACGCCCCATCTCTGTTACATTATCTACTAAAGCATCGGCTACCAGAATTACTTTTTCTCTTTCAGTAATCTCCGATGCTGCTGTAGTTAATCGACTAATGTATAGACCTAAAACAGCTACCGGATGGTGTTTACTTATCAGACTCTCGGCTGCCAGACGAGCACTCATTGCATTTTCACCTACATCTTCAGCCACTAATTCTAGAGGAAGACCGCCTAATGATTGAATTCCGCCAGCTTCATTGATATGCTGAAGAGCAAACTCCATACCAATTTTTGCTTCAGTACCGAAAACTGCATGTGCACCGGTAAGAGGCTCAAGACAGCCAATTACGACTTTTTCAGGTAACTTTTCCGCTAAAACCATAAAACTAAATATTAAACTTACCAAAATAATGATTAAAATATTCACCACAAAACATGAACTAAAACGTCTACATAACATTTTTTTCTACCTCCTCTTTTTAAAATTTTATTTTAAAACTAAATTACTAAATTACTAATTTAAATAACCTATCACCCCCCCCTTTTTTTTAGTAAAATTTGCTAGTTTTATTATATTAGGTTTTATTATATTTAAAAAATATTTTTAAGTCAAAAATCTTTTAATTTTTCGAATTATACAATGTAATTTTTTGAATTACTTTAGCACATCTTTCTCCGGTTTCATAATTGGGGATTCCATATTTTTTTAATTCTCCAATCGCTTCTTTTACTAATCTACCGGCCATAAAACTGGCAAATATAGGTATTTTTATTTCCTCTTTTACTTTTCCTAAAGCCCGGGCAATCACCGTAGAATCCATAGAGGCAGTCGGAACAAAAATAGCAATTATGGCATCATATTCGGGGGTTATGACCTTACATGTTGAAGCGAAAGTTTCTGCGCCCCCATAAGCCAGAAGATCAAAGGGATTTCCCAAAGAAACATGGGGAGGAAGAATTTCTTTTAATACATTTTTTAAACTTTCGGATAGTTCAGGAACCTCTAATCCTAACTCTTCTAATTTATCTGTAGTTAATACTGCAGGTCCCCCTGAATTAGTAATTACCCCGATCTTGCTCCCCTTGACTTTCTGATAACAAATCAAGCCCCGGCATAAATCAAACATCTCCTCTACCCCTTCTACCCGTAAAATACCGGCTTGCCTAAAAGCAGCATCATAGATTTTATCTTCCCCTGCCAGAGAACCGGTATGAGAGGAAGTTGCCCTCATCCCGGCTTTACTCTTACCCGCCTTAATAGCAATAATCGGTTTTTTAAGAACGGTCTTTTTGGCTTGAGCTAAAAAACTTCTTCCTTCTTCCAATCCTTCAATATAGAGAGCGATAATTTTAGTCTGGGGATCATCTTCAAGATATTTAATTAAATCTACTTCGTCAACATCGCATCTATTCCCATAACTTACAAATTTAGAAAAACCAAAACCCAACTCTTCTGCCATCATTAAGACTGCTCCGCCCAAGGCGCCACTTTGAGTAACAAAAGCAGTTTCGCCGGGAAGAGCTCTGACTTCGATGCTGGCAAAGAGATTACAAGTGGTATTCATAATGCCGGCACAGTTCGGGCCAATAATTTTCATTTGATGTTTTTTAGCTATATTTTTTATCTCTTCTTCTTCTTTGATATTTCCAACTTCTGAAAAACCGGCAGAAATTATAACTACTGACTTAACTCCTATATTCCCCAAATCTTCTAAAAGCGAAGGAATAAATTGCCCCGGGATTGCAATAACAGCTAAATCAATATCTAAATCACTAAATTCCGGATAAATTTTTCGACCAAATATTTCACCTCCATTACGGTTTATGGGGTAAATTTCTCCCTTAAATCCTCCGTCCACCATATTTTTTACTATTTCATATCCGGTCTTTCCCTCTTTCATTGAAGCAAAGATAGCTACTGAATGAGGGTTAAAAAAATTTT
>JBAUBA010000208.1:0-6405 GCA_049676265.1 Atribacterota bacterium | reverse complement strand
CCCCGGATCATCAAAAGATACCAACAAAGAAAAACAGGATAGCGCGTGAATAAATTCTATGGGATAATCCATCTGACTCCAAACCTTAAATCCATCCTGGGCCAGCCAGGCAATGCCTACCTTTTTATAATATTTAGGTTTTTTGATATCCCCTTCAGCCTGGCTGCAGGCAATGATACAGGGCTTCTCCCTTTCAAGATAAAAAGACCGAAAATAATTTAAAACTCTGGTAGAGGCATTCCCCGCTCCAAAACCATAGACACAAACTATCTTTTTGCCTTCGCTGAGCTTTTGCTCCACACCGGGTAGGCACATAAACCAGCCTATTTTTTCGCAGATTTCTCGTACCTTTTGTGAATTATAACTTAGAACCTTGTTTATCCCATCGGAAGGAGCATACTCTATCTTTGATGAAAAATTTCTCCTCTTACCTTTAAGAGCCCAGTCAGGATTAAAATAGACTGGTACACCGTTAGTGGTAATAAATATGTCCGGATGTAAGGCATGAGCTTTATGTGCGCGGGCGCCGGGATTTAATTTCCAATTACAATAAATCCATACTCCAGGAAAGTCTGAGCATACCACTTGAGCAGCCCCACGTAGATTTACCGTAACATCTTCCGGCATATAGTCCAGGGTAAGTTGGCTTCCGGTAATAACTATGGGAATAGGAATTTGAGGGAAACAAATACTGAGCCAGGATGATAGATAAGCCATAGTGTCTGTTCCGTAAAGAATAAGCACGCCATCAAGGCCTTTTTGAAGTTCTTCTACTATGATAGAAGTGATTTTTAGCCAGTGTTCCGGACCAAGATTAGAACTATCTTCTCCCGGCATTCCTAAAGGTTCCTGACAGATGAGTTCTACTTTTTTATCCTGAAAAAATTTTTCTACATAACCATGCAGCGATTTAAACATTTTATTGTTCGGTCCGGCAACCTTGCCCTTGCCCTGAAAACCACTGACTATAGTCCCTCCTGTAAAAATCACTAACACTCGCTTTTCCCGCTTCATTTCTACCTCCTTTACTACTCATAATATTCCCTAAAAAAGTGGCTTTTCGATACTAACTAACTGATAAATTTGTACCGTCCCCTGTCAGGTTAATTTAAACTCTGCCCAATGATAATCATTAGGCCCTTCTTTTTTCGCCAAGTACATGGCCTTATCTGCGCTTTTTATCAAAACCTCTTCTTCATCGCCGTCATCAGGATATAAAGCTATTCCAATACTTGTATTTACATATATCTGATTGCCCTTAATTAAGAAAGGCTCACCAAGGGAATGAAGTATTTTTCGGGCAACATCTACAGCATTCTCTCTGGGCTGAGCAAGTCGGGGCAATAAAATAATGAATTCGTCTCCTCCTAAACGACAAATGGTATCGGCTTCCCGCAGGAGTTCATTGAATTTTTTTGCTACTTCCTGAAGTAACTGATCTCCAATATCATGGCCAAATTTATCATTAACTTCTTTAAAGTTATCCAAATCCAAAAACATCAGAGCAAATTTCTTCTTTTCTCTTTTAGCATAAGCTATTTCCTGTCTTATTCTATCATAAAATAAAACTCGATTTGGTAACTTAGTTAGATAGTCATAGAGGCTAAGAAATTTCAATTTTTCCTCTGCTTGTTTCCTCTCAATTGCAGTAGCTATCTGTTGAGAAACAAATTCTATAAGTTTAATATCTTTTTTAGAGTAAAGGTTCGGATCAGTGTAGCTTTGCAAAATCATGGATCCGATAATCTTATTTTCTATCTTTAATGGAACACCTAACCATATCTGTTTGTTGGTTATAACATCATAAGAATTAAAATCTCCCCGGTCAATCATCCTTTTATATTTACTATAATTCAATAGTAATGAATCCCCGGTTTTAAAAATATAGCTAAAAATACTATCGGAGATACTGTATTTTGAGACTAAGAAATCCTTGTCTCTTTCTCCTGTTTCATCGGCGTAATAAGAAAAATAAAGTTTGTTCTTCTCTTCATCGAATAAGGCAATGTAAAAATTAGTCGTATCGATAATAGTACTGAGCTCTTCGCGAATAACTGGATAGAGTTGTGTTAAGGAAATATCGGAGTTAGCTGCCCGGGAAATATTATATAATACGTTATTTATCGTTTCATCTTCTTTACGATTAGTAATATCATTTAGTAAAAATATTTTTCCGGTAATTTCCCCGTTCACCTGGTTTAAGGTAACAGAAACAGAAACATGGATTAATTTATCATTCTTTTTCTTTGCTATCAATTCCAAATCGGTAAAAACACGGCCACTGCCCAAAATTTGTGTATGCCAATTAGTCAATGTCTTTTCAATATGTTTACCTCTCATCTCCTCAAGTTCATAGCCAAAAAGCTCTTCAAATCGTTTATTTACCTCCAGAACAATACCATCCATATCGGTATAGGCCAATGCTTCCGGCGAATTTTTAAATAGACCGATAAACTCCTGCCTACTTCGTTGAAGTGCTTGTTCGTTCTTTCTAAACCTGGATGTATCACTAAAAACAGGTTTTGCCCTTAAATTTGTTTTATTAATTTTATTATTAGGACTACCCGATTTTGCTTTTAACCGACTGAATTTATTTACCAATTTATTTAAATAACTAATGCTTTTTCTTTTTTTCCTCATTAATCCGTCTCTTTTCCTTTTTTCTTTAGAGGTGTCTATATATTTATACCACATAATTTTTAAAAATCCTCTTTTTGTAGAGATAAAAATGCAGCAGACGATTAAATTATTTTATTTTCTAATTTCTATTATAAAATAATAATAAATGTCAGGTGAAGAATAAAAAGAAGAGATAAATTATGGTTTCAGAATTTAATAAAATAGAATTTAAGGAATTCTTTTGATTTTTTTTGTTTTTGGGGGGCGGCCCTTTGTTTCAAAAATAATTCAAAGAACCGTCCCCTGATTCACTGATTTACTTTATTCGGTAATGACTTTTAAGGGAACAGGAATAAATTCTACACCTAGTTCTACGCCATTTACTACTAAATAACCGTTCATTACTCCCAGAACTCCCATCATCCAGGGTTGCTGAGCAACCGTAGCTTTCATATCTCCTGCTTTGACAGCATCAAGAGCATCAGGTACAGCATCAAACCCTACCACAAACATCTCATCCTGCCTTTTGGCTGCTTTTATAGCTTGAATAGCACCTAGAGCCATCTCATCATTGTGAGCAAATACTGCATCAATTTTTGGTTGAGCCTGTAGGATATTTTCCATGACGCTCATTCCCTTAGCCCTATCAAAATCAGCAGTCTGTTTTGCAGCTAATTTGATACCAGAGAATTTAGCAACATAAGTTTCAAAACCTTGACCTCTTTCCCGAGCAGCAGATGAACCGGTAATTCCTTCTAATTCTACCACGATACCTTTTTCTCCTAATTGCTCTACCAGATAAGCTGCAGCCATCCCTCCTCCTTTAACATTATCGGAAGCAATATGCAAGGCAACATCTCCACCGCTGACACTACGGTCAATAGTTAAGAGAGGAATACCGGCTTTATTAGCCTGTTCGACTGCTGGAACCAAAGCATCGGCATCAGTAGGATTCAAGAGAATAACATCAACTTTTTTCTGGATTAAGTCTTCGATATCAGATACCTGTTTAGCCGGGTCATTCTGAGCATCCATTACTACTAATTCCACATCAAGGACTTTTGCCTGCTCTATGGCACCATCCCTTAAGATTACAAAGAAAGGATTATTCAAAGTAGAAACTGATAATCCCACAGTCATACTGCTCGCAAAAGCCGAAACACTTAAAATTGCTACCAAACAAAGTGCAAGTAATAATTTTTTCATTTGAAAAACCTCCTTATTTTTTTAAGATACAGTAACGTTAATTAACAAAGACTCTTTTTTCTATTCTTTCACCCCCTTTTTTTTGGCAATTTCTCATTTCTTGCCACTTTGAGCTACTGTTACAGCTATTAGGATGACTATCCCTTTTACCACTTGCTGGTAAAAAGATGAAACATTAAGCATATTTAATCCATTGTTTAAGATACCCATAATAAAAGCCCCGACCAGAGTACCCCATAACTCTCCTTCTCCTCCAAAAAGATTAGTTCCACCCAAGACTACAGCTGCAATAGCATCTAACTCATAACCCATACCAGCCGTTGGTTGGGCAGAATTAAGCCGGGAAGCCAGAACCATTCCAGTTAATCCTGAAAGAAAACCACTAATAGCAAAGGTAGAAATAATAACATTATTTACTTTTATTCCTGATGCACGAGCAGCATTAATATTGCCACCGGTGGCGTAGACATATCGGCCAAAACGGGTTAATTTTAAAACAATATATGCTAATACAAATATAATTAACATCAAAATTATAGGGAAAGGAACGTTTCCTATGTATCCTCTTCCTAAAAAAGCAAAAGAAGAAGGTAAGCCAGTAATCGGGCGTCCATCGGTATAAACCAGGGGTCCTCCTCGAGCTATAGCCATCATGGCCAGAGTTGCGAGAAAGGAAGGTATCTTTAATTTAGTAATGACTATGCCATTAAAAGCCCCTAAAGCAGTTCCCAGAGCCAGTCCGGCAAGAATACCAAAAAATATTCCCCCGTTTTGCATTACTCCAGCTCCTACTGCTCCGGAGAAAGCTAAAACAGAACCAACGGAGAGGTCTATGCCAGCCCCCAGAATCACAAAGGACATACCCACAGCCAGAAAAGCAACAATAGAAGTCTGTCTCATTACAATAAGCATATTGGATATAGTGAAAAATCGCTCGGATAAAACAGAAAACCCAGTAATTAATCCGATTAAACCGATTAATATTCCATATCGCCGAATCATGTCTTTAAACTGTAAATTTTTCATATCAAGACACCTTTTTCCTGATAGCAAATTTTAAAATATCTTCTTCTGTTGAATTCTCCGGATCTAATTCTGTAGTAATTCTTCCTTCGCTCATTACTAAAATTCGATGAGCAATCCCTAATATTTCTGAAAACTCAGAAGAGATAAAGATTATCCCTATCCCTCTTTGGGCGAGAGTATTAACAATATTATAAATTTCTAATTTAGCTCCTACATCTATCCCTCTGGTGGGTTCATTCATAATCAAAATCTTAGGCCTGGTGAGCAGCCACTTACCAACCACCACCTTCTGTTGATTACCTCCGCTTAAAGACTCTGCTTTCTGGGAAAAAGAAGCAAAACGAATGGATAACTCCTTCTGTGCTTCCTTGGCCAGCAACAATTCTCTCTTCAGGTCAATAAAATATTTCCTGGCAATATCCCGGTAAAGTGCTGGAAGAGTAAGATTTTCTAATACACTTCTAACAATGACTAATCCCAATTCCCTTCGGTCTTCAGGTAATAAAGCCAGACCGTGTTCAATGGCTTTAAAAGGGGAATTTATATCTACTTTTTCTCCTTCTATATATATCTCTCCTGTATCTAAACGGTTTAAACCGAAGATAGCCAAAGCTACCTCTGAAAGACCGGAACCTACCAGACCAGCCAGACCAAGAATTTCTCCTTCTTTAAGTTGAAAGGAGACATCTGAAAATTGTCTTTCTTTACTGATTTTTTTTACTTCAAAAATTACTTTACTTTCTTCTTTCTGTTTAACCTTGGGGGGGAAGATAAATTCTAAAGAACGGCCGACCATATTATTAATCACCTGATTACGGTCAATCTGAGCTACCGGTTTAGTCAAGATTAATTCTCCATCCCGCAGAATACTTACTTTATCAGCTATCTCAAATATCTCTTCTAAGCGGTGAGAGATAAAAAGTGTGGTAACCCCCTTGTCTTTTAGTCCACGAACTACCTCAAAGAGACGGCTGGTTTCCTCTAAAGTTAAGGCAGCAGTAGGTTCATCCATAATAATAATTTTAGAATTTAAAGATAAAGCTTTAGCAATTTCTACCACTTGCTTCTGGGCAACAGTTAAATCTCTTATCTTTAAGTGGGAATCTAAATGGAACATCTTAAGAGAATCTAAAATTTTCTCAGTTTGTTTATACATTAAGTTACTATCCATGAAGGATAAAAGTCCTCTGGTTAATTCCCGGCCTAAAAAAATATTTTGAGCCACATCTAAAGTAGGAACTAAACTAAATTCCTGATGGATTAAACTAATTCCATAGTGATAACCGTCAGAAGGAGAATTAATTTGAGCTTCCTGACCAAATACTTTAATAATCCCGGTATCGCGGAGCAATTCCCCTACCGCTATTTTCATCAAAGTCGATTTGCCAGCCCCGTTTTCTCCTACAATGGCATGAACATCAGCTTTTTTTATCTGAATACTGACGTCTTTTAAGGCCTGCACCCCGGGGAAACTTTTAGAAATATTAATAAATTCTAAGGCTAAATCGTTCAAAATGTCACTCCTGAGATTAGAATAATATTGGCATAAGGACT
>JBAUBA010000207.1:0-3112 GCA_049676265.1 Atribacterota bacterium | reverse complement strand
GAAGTGAAAACGATGAAGCTCACTCTGTTATTCAAACTGATGATGGAGGTTATGCTGTCGCCGGTTGGACGAAATCAAAAGGAGCAGGAAATTCTGATGTCTGGGTACTAAAGCTCGATGAAAATGGTAATTTATAATAGAACTGACTCCATTTTAAAATAAGGAAGAAGCTATGAGATTAAACGTAAAAGATGTAGATAAGTGTATTGGCTGTCAGAGTTGTATGTTTGCTTGTGCCCGGCAAAAAGGTGAGGCAGGTTTAGCCAGATCCAGCATAGGGATAAAGTCTGCCGGGGGAATGGAACGAGGATTTATCGTCATTGTCTGTCGGGCCTGTTCTGACCCGCCCTGTGCCAAAGTATGTCCTACCGGTGCTTTAGTGCCTAAAGAAGGTGGAGGGGTAAAACTGGATATCACTAAGTGTATTGGATGCGGATATTGCAAAGATGCTTGCATTATAGGAGCCATATTTTGGGATGATGAAATTAATAAACCGATGGTCTGCACCTATTGCGGCTATTGTGCGAAATTCTGTCCTCATGAGGTGCTGAAATTAGAGAAAGGGGGCTCCTAAAATGTTTAAAGATGATGTTCTGACCGATGTTCTTTATATAGACCTTTCTCAGAAAAAATATTGGGTAGAAAGAAGAGAAGATCTTTTTGAAAAATATTTAGGGGGGGCAGGAGTGGCTATTCAGCTTCTTAAAGAAGAATGTCCCGCCGGTAGTGATCCCTTGGGCCCGGAAAATCCTATTGTATTTGCGGTGGGACCCTTGACCGGTTTGTTCCCTCTGGCCTCAAAAACTGTCGCTATGTTTAAATCCCCTCATACTGGAAACCTGGGAGAGAGCCACTGTGGAGGAAGGAGTGCGATAGCTCTTCGTTTAGCCGGATACGGGGCAATGGTAATAAAAGGAGCAAGTTCTACCCCTTTGTATTTAGCTATTCATGGTGACCGAATCCATTTCAGGGATGCTTCCGCTCTATGGGGGATGACTAATAGTTTTACGGTGGGGAGAATTATCAGGCAAAACGAACCAGCTAGCGGGTTAAGGACCATAATGCGGATAGGCGGAGCAGGGGAGAAGTTAATTCCTTATGCCTGTGTTACTACTGAAACTTATCGGCATTTTGGCAGGTTAGGTTTGGGAGCGGTGTTTGGCAGTAAAAAATTGAAGGCAGTAGTAATATCCGGTAAACATTCTCTTCCTACCAGGGACAAAACCCAATATCGGAAGATATATGACCATATCTATAGGGAGGCTACTTCCTCACCGGTGATGAAGAAATACCATGACCTCGGGACTGCTGGGAATGTCCTTCCTTTAAATGAATTGGGTGGACTTCCTACCCGTAATCTTAAAGAAGCAAAATTTGAAGGAGCTTTAAATATATCCGGAGAGAAGCTGGCCGAGGGATATTTAGGCCGACGGCTGGCCTGTTCTCACTGTCCGGTAGGCTGTATTCACATTGCTGCGCTCAGGGAGCCTTATGAGGATGAGTCATATTTCTACAAAACATCCATGATTTCTTATGATTATGAACCTATTTATGCCTTGGGGTCAATGCTTGGTATATCTGATACTGAAGGACTCTTAAAACTGATTGACCAGATAGAAAGATTAGGCCTGGACTCTATGAGCAGTGGGGTAATTTTAGCCTGGGCTACCGAGGCTCAGGAGAGAGGAATTATTTCCGAAAAAGAGACTCAAGATGTTAAATTTAGCTGGGGAGACTATTCCTCTTATATCAGAGCAGTGCAATTTATTCTTGAACAACCGAACCAATTCTATAAGTCCCTGGCCCGGGGAGCCGAATATGCTGCCCAACAATACGGAGGAGAAGACTTCGCCCTTACTTTTGGTGGGAACGAAATGGCAGGATACCATACCGGACCGGCTGCTCATATCGGCCTTTTGATTGGGGCAAGGCACAGTCATCTGGATAATGGTGGATACAGCATAGACCAGAAGATTTTGGCCAAAGGAAAAATTAGTCCCGAAAAATTGGCTAAAGAATTGTTGACCGAAGAACGGTGGCGTCAGATTCTCTCCAGTCTGGTAGTTTGTTTCTTTGCTCGGGGTATTTATGGAGCAGATATTATTATTCAGGCTCTTTATTCTGCTGGTTATGATATTACTTCCGAAAAACTTCTCAGTATCGGAGAGGAAATACATCGAGAAAAATACAGATTTAAAATTCAGGAAGGATTTTCACTGGATAATTATCGTTTGCCTGAACGAATTTTTGAAACTCCTTCTTTAGTGGGTAAAATTGATAAGACTTTTGTAGACAAAGTGGTGAAGTGTGTTAATAATGAAATTTTTAAATAGACTCTTTAAAATTTGAAACTAATAAAAGTTTGTCAAAGCACAGCTGTTCCTTGAAAAAGTCCACTAACAAAAGAATTTTTTAAGTGAGATAAAATAATATGCCCAAAAAATGAGAAATACTTCCGCCTAAAACAAATATATGCCAGATGGGGTGGTGATAAGGCAATCTTTTCCATAAATAAAATACTATTCCTAAAATATAACAAGCTCCTCCAGTAAAAAGCCAGATTATCATTCCCTTTGGGACCATTTGCATCATTGGCTTAAAAGCAATGACAATAAGTAATCCCATAGCAACATAAGATATGACTAATAAGGCTTTAAGTTTGTCAAGAAGAAGTATGGTTAAAGTGATACCTCCTAAAGCTATACCCCAAACGATACCGAAGAGAGTCCAACCCCAGGCTCCCCGCATAAAGGTAAGGGTGATAGGGGTGTAGCTCCCTGCAATAAGAAGATAGATTGCTGAATGGTCCAGAATCCTGAAAATATTCTTTATCTTTGGGTTTACGACGCTATGATAGAGGGTGGAAGATAGATAAAGCAAAATGAGTGTAGCTCCATAGATACTGAAACTCACTATTCGCCAGGCATCACCGCGCTTACTGGCAAGAACTACTAAAATTACCAGGGCGGCAATACTTAAACCAATTCCAACGCCATGCGTAATACTGTTAGCAATTTCTTCACCCAAGGTCTGAGTTTTTAAAGAATAACTTTCTTTTCTTAGATTATTTATTTGTTTATTTTTCATTTCTATAAACATCCACAAACATTAA
>JBAUBA010000206.1:0-3715 GCA_049676265.1 Atribacterota bacterium | reverse complement strand
AAAATGGCTGTAGCAATACTTATGCCCAAACAAGGTCAATCTGTTGAATCCTGTCTTATTATTAAATGGAATAAAAAAGTAGGGGATAAAGTAAAAGTTGAAGAACCTATCTGTGAAGTGGAAACCGATAAGGCAGTTTTTGAAGTAGTTGCTCCTGAGGCAGGAACAATACTTAGGATATTTTATAAAGAAGGAGACGATGTACCAGTCCTTAACACTATTGCCATAATTGGGCAACCGGAAGAAAAAATCGATCATCTTATCCCCAAAAAAACTGTCTCTGTTTCCAGGGAAGAATATGTAGAAAATCAGAAAACCGTCACTTTAGATAAATCCCCTAAGAAAACAAAATCTTCTTTTGCAGACGACTTGATACCTATATCTCCGCTTGCCCGACGTTTTGCAGAAAAAGAAGGAATTGATTTTTCCAGGCTTGTCGGTTCAGGTCCTGGAGGAAGGATTATAAAAAGGGATATAGAGAAAGCCATATCTGAAGGTGAACTACTTATATCAAGTACGGTTAGTAAAAAATATTTTGGGACGGTAAAGGAGACTGCAGTAGAAGGGGTGCGGAAGATTATATCTGAACGAATGCTTACATCCATACAGAGCACAGCTCAACTTACCTTAAATACCTCAGCCAATGCTTCTAATTTATTGGCTTGTCGGAAATCGCTAAAATCCGATCCCCAAATGAAAGGGTTAAGCAAAATTAATATTAATGATTTTCTACTTTATATCGTTGCTCATATCCTTCCCAAATTTAAAAACATGAATGCTCATTTCCTTAAAGATAAGATACTTGAATTTGAACAGGTACATCTGGGGTTTGCTGTAGACTCACCACGAGGACTTATGGTACCTATAATCCATAATGCCCACCTCTTATCCTTAAAGGAAATTTCTAAAGAAGCAAGACGATTAAATACTGCCTGTCAAGAAGAAACTATCTTACCAGATGAACTTAATGGAGGGACCTTTACGGTTACCAATCTTGGCACAATGGGGATTGAAAGTTTTACACCTATTTTAAATGTTCCTCAGGTGGCAATTCTGGGCATATGCAGCATTTCTCTTAAACCAATAATGGAAGATAATGAAATAAAGTTTATTCCACATATCAGTTTATCTCTTACCTTTGATCATCAAGCGGTAGACGGTGCTCCGGTAGCTAAATTCTTGCAGGAACTTAATAGACTAATAGCTAATTTTAATTTGACAGATATAAAATTACAATAATAAAGAAAGATATGTGATTATATTATTAGAAAATAGCAAGATATTTTGAACAGAAAGGAGAAAGTTATGCCTAAATCTATTTTCATTGATCCTAGAGAAGTTAGAAAATCACAGATATTAAAAATAAAGGATATTCCCATAAATCAGTACAAGCCGGATATAAAAAAAGAAATAAAGAAGTTTGGAGAGGAAAAACTCCTGAAGATTTATTATGATATGCTTATGATTAGAGAATTTGAGACTATGCTTAATTCTATAAAAACCCAAGGTTCCTATGAGGGGATTGAATACAACCACTTGGGACCTGCTCATCTATCTATTGGTCAGGAATCATCTGCGGTGGGTCAGTGTGTACATCTTGGTATCGAAGATTTCATTTTCGGTTCTCATCGTAGTCATGGAGAAGTTTTAGCCAAGTGTCTTTCAGCGATAGATGAACTTGATGAGAATAAACTTCTTGAGATCATGAAATCTTTTATGAATGGGGACTGCCTAAAAGTAGTGGAAAAGGAACATAAGGGTAATATTAAATCACTTACTCAAGATTTTGTACTCTACGGCGTTCTTGCCGAGATATTCGGACGGGCTAACGGTTTTAATAAGGGTTTGGGTGGCTCGATGCATGTTTTTTTTGCTCCCTTTGGCAGTATGCCCAATAATGCGATTGTCGGAGGAGCAGCGGATATTTCGGTAGGTGCTGCTCTTTTTAAAAGAATTAATCGAAAGCCAGGTATGGTCATTTGTGATATCGGTGATGGCTCTATGAGCTGTGGCCCGGTATGGGAAGCAATGATGTTAGCCTCTATGGATCAATATCACACACTTTGGGATAAAGATATTGGAGGTGCTCCTCCTATTTTATTCAATTTCTTTAATAATTTCTATGGGATGGGAGGTCAAACCTTAGGAGAAACTATGGGCTATAAAATTCTTGCCCGGGTGGGAGCCGCGGTAAACCCTGAAAACTTGCATACTGAACGGGTTGATGGTTATAATCCTTTGGCGGTGGCTGATGCTATTGAAAGAAAAAAGAAAATTCTTCTAAAAGGAAATGGTCCAATTCTTCTGGATACCATCACTTATCGAATTTCAGGTCATTCGCCCTCTGATGCATCATCTTATAGGACCAAAGAAGAAATTTCTGCTTGGCAAGAGACTGATTGTATTAAGGGATATGAGGATTACCTTAAGAAAAACAGAATGATAACTTCCGGTGAAATAGATACCTTAAAACAGGAAGTAATCTTGAGAATTACCAAAGCCCTGAAGTTATCGGCGTCTCTTGAAATTTCGCCGAGGGTTAAGGCTGATTTTTTTGAAACAGTCATGTTTTCCCACCAGTACAGAGATAGAATGGAAGATCGAACACCAGAAGTCCTTATTCCCAAGAAGGATAACCCTCGGATTAAATCCTTTACCCATAAATATCGTTTTGCTTTAGATGAAAATGGTAAAGCTCACCCTAAAGTAAAAGTCTTTACTTATCGTGACGCCCTCTTTGAGGCCATGGTTCATCGTTTTTATGAAGACCCGACGATGGTAGCTTATGGAGAAGAAAATCGTGACTGGGGTGGGGCATTTGCCGTATATCGAGGTTTAACCGAAGCGCTTCCCTATCATCGATTATTCAATACGCCTATTTCTGAAGGAGCCATTGTGGGATCAGGTGTGGGGTATGCTTTGTGTGGAGGGCGTGTGGTGGTAGAACTGATGTATAGTGATTTTATCGGACGGGCAGGGGATGAACTTTTTAATCAAGTATCCAAATGGCAGTCCATGTCTGCAGGTCTTCTTACTCTACCACTTACCATTCGCGTATCGGTAGGGAATAAATATGGTGCCCAGCATTCTCAAGACTGGACTAGCCTGCTTGCTCATATCCCTGGCCTTAAAGTCATGTTTCCAGCCACGCCTTATGATGCCAAGGGAATGTTAAATCTCGCCTTACGCGGTACAGACCCGGTGGTATTTTTTGAAAGCCAAAAACTTTATGATATGGGAGAATTATTTGTGGAAAGCGGAGTTCCCGAAGATTATTACGAAGTACCGGAAGGTGAACCAATCATCAGGAAAGAAGGAAATGATATTACTATTCTTGCTGTGGGTGCAGCTCTTTATAAGGGGATGGAAGCCGCAGAAGAACTTGAAAAGAAATATAAAATTTCAGCAGAAGTAATCGACTTGAGATTTATTAATCCCTTAAACTATGAATTGATTATCCAATCTGTGAAGAAGACGGGAAGACTTGTACTTGTTTCCGATGCTTGTGAACGGGCTTCTTTCCTTCATACTATTGCTTCCAATATTACCCAATTTGTTTTTGACTATCTTGATGGTCCTGTAGTGGTAGTTGGTTCCCGTAACTGGATTACGCCAGCGGCAGAGATGGAATCTAGTTTCTTCCCCCAGAAAGAGTGGATTATTGATGCGATTCATGAACGCCTTTATCCTTTAGACGGGCATCAAGTGACAACTG
>JBAUBA010000205.1:0-2681 GCA_049676265.1 Atribacterota bacterium | reverse complement strand
AATGATCATGTTTTATATTATAAGTATGAGAGGTAAAAAAAAATGGAAGAAAAAATTGTTTATTTCGAAAAACCAGGGAAAGAAAATACGGCAGAAGTTATAAAATTAGTTTTAGAAAGGGCAAAATCAAGAGATATCAACCGGATTGTTCTGGCCTCAACCCGGGGGTACACTGCCAAATCATTCTTGGATGCTGTTAGTGGAAAGGATATTCATTTAGTGGTCGTTCCCTGGCAATTCAGTTTGAAGGATGAGGGTAATCAATTTCCACAAGAATTAGTCAATGAATTACATGAAAAGAAACATATCGTCCACTTTGGAACGATGTTATTTTCTGCTAATGACTTATACGGTACAAATACACCAAAGGCCCTGGCTAATATTCTTCGATGTTTAGGACAAGGAATGAAAGTGTGTGTTGAAATAACCATGATGGCTTGTGATGGCGGCTGTATAAAAATGGGTGAAAAAGTGATTGTGGTTGCCGGAACGGGAAGCGGAGCAGATTTTGCAGTTGTGGCTACTGCAGCGTCCAGTGCCAAGGTAACTTCACTACGAATTAATGAGATTATTTGTAAACCTATTTTATAATATTTATTAAAAGAGGAAAAATAAAATGAAAGTATTGATAATTTACAATTCTGTCCATCATGGAAATACAGAAAAGATTACAAAAGTCATTGCGGGTAAACTGAAAGCCAAAATGGTCAAACCGTCAGATGAGGAAGTGAGTAAATGGGAGGAATATGATTTGATTGGTTTTGGTTCTGGAATTTATTTCGGGAAACATCAAGAAAGTATTCTCCAATTAGTAGGGAAATTGCCGGCAGTTAAAGATAAAAAAGCCTTTGTTTTTAGTACCAGTGGTGTTTTAAGAAATTACAATGAATCCTTAAAAGCGTATTTAACTACAAAGGGATTTCAGATAGTGGGGGATTTTTCTTGCAAAGGTCTTGATACGTATGGACCCATGAAACTTATGGGCGGGATAAATAAAGGTCGGCCCCATGAAGAAGATTGCCAAAAAGCGCTAGAATTTGCCCAAGGTCTTTTAGAATAAAAACATAAAGTGTGTGCCAGTTAAGTTCATTTTATTCTTCTATTATAGATAAATAGGGACAGCTTGAGCTCAAGATGTCCCTATTATTTTAGTACATCGTTTTTAATGTGAATAGTTTGTTGATTGTCTTTATCTAAAACCAGCATTTGCTCACCGCCGAACTCAATGCCGGCACAAAATCCTTCGTCTTGAAAAATGGTTTTTTTATACTTCTTTTCCAGGAGAGTCACTTCTACTTTGCCCTGAAGGTTTTCTTGGACCAGGGGAATCATTTTTCCGTTCCTTGGACCGTTAAGCAGGAAAAAATCGCTCTGCTTTGTACTGGTTTGTATGTGCAATGCATATCTCGCATTTTCGACCTGTATTTTAATATCAGAATGATTCTGTGCAATATGGATCCGGCTTTGGTTCATCGTGGTAAAAGAATAAAAAACCTCTTTAACATACAAGCCGATAAGAAAACCACGAAAAGAAAAAAATGAAAAAGGGATGTGGGCCAAAGAACAGCTCAAAGAGGTTTTAGGATGAGAAAAATTATTAGATTGTATCCATATCCAGGAATAAGGGAAAGCTTTACCCCAGTTTTTCTCTATATAGCCTTTTCCATTTTCAAAATCAATGATTTCTCCGTTAACATTTAGTTTTCCCATTAAATCCATATCCATAGCGCATACCTGACTGTAGCACTGCAAGGAAGGAATATAGTTATAAAAGCCCATGCTTCCTGGATTTACCAGCGTGTCAGGCCATTTAAGGACGTTTTTAAAGCCCAGAGTCCCTTTTACTTTGAAGTCCGGATCATCGATATTTAATTCTATACGGTCAAGGGAAAAATAGTTATCCGCAATCGAAACGGAAAAGGTGTCCCGGGTTGAACTGAAATCATTAGTGGGGAATCTTTTGTATTTATAGGCAGTATCCGTACCATGTAAAAGCTGAATAAAGCTATGGGATTCTTCTTTCGTGTTACCTAAAAATAGTCCCGGAATAAAGGCAAAAGTCCGTTTCTTATTTGCGTCCACAATTTTAAAGTACCAACCTTCAAAAAAATGACTTCTTTTGCCTCGTCCGTGAAATAAATCAGGATTTAACAGTTGTTTTAACATGTTTATCACGCCCCTGTAGTTTATAGAAAAAGTCTATCTTTTTTGAGTGCTAAATTCAACCTGATTTATATACTATCACAGCTTAGATATAAATAAAAATAGTAGTGATATTTTTCGAATTTTTATTGGATACCAGGAAATATTATTTAAAATATCAATCATTTATCGGCACTATTTTACCATTCTCAGTTTTGCCCACCTCTTTGCCTCGTTGGTACCTCTTGGTCTATCATGTCATACATGATCTTTATGGTCAACTTCTTGGATTTGGCAGTACCATATCCTGAATGGGGGATGTTCTCCGCTGCCTTCCGTAGGTCATTGTACGGTGCAGAGACAAACAAGTTACTGGATGGGATCTTTAGCTTAAACATTTCACGGCCATGCCGGCTAAGAAACGATATGATCGACTTTCCCGTTACATAAGGATAAGCCATGGGCATGCATGCGCTATTGACCGGATAGTATTTTATCGGACCGTGACCGGTAAAAGCGATCAGACCAGTCATCCTGTC
>JBAUBA010000204.1:0-5465 GCA_049676265.1 Atribacterota bacterium | reverse complement strand
CCTGGGGAGTGAGAACGCTCGTTGGCTCATCCATAATCAGGATATCGACCTCGCGGTACAGCGCCTTTAAGATTTCCACTCGCTGCTGCTGACCGACTGTTAGCTGCCAGACCTTAGTCTGTAGGTCAACTGATAGGCCATACTCGTTGGCGATTGATGAGATCTTCTCGCGTGTCTTACGGAAATTCACAAATGGGCCAGTCCCCTCGTTTAACCCGAGGACGATATTCTCTTCCACCGATAGTGTAGGAACGAGTCGAAAATGTTGGTGGACCATTCCGACATGATGATTGAGTGCAGCCCGCGGGGAGGTCATCTGGACGGGTTGGCCGTTTAAGATGATTTCCCCCTCCTCGGGTCGATAGAGGCCATAGAGGACACGCATCAGAGTTGTTTTACCCGCACCGTTCTCTCCGAGAAGGCAGTGGATCTCGCCACGATGAACCTTCAGATCGATACCATCATTGGCAACTACACCAGGAAACCGCTTGACAATTCCGCATAATTCGATTGCATAACCTTCTGAATTATCCAAAGCTACTCCTTTATGCCTGCTTGCCACAGGGCTATTATTTGTACTATCTATTGCATCACTGATTGTTCTGGCAAGATGTTTCGGTTCTACAAAATTTTATAACGTTGAATGCAGCAAATTAGTCTGTTTCTGGTCATAGTCTTCGAATATTTTTATACCGTTCTCCCCGGTTTTTATTCCTCTTTTATCTTACTATAATAATTATAAATATATCAAATGCCCAGGCAAAAAGCAAGATTTTAAAAAACAGAATTGATACCCTTTAAGCATTATCTTTTCAAGGTCGATTTAATATCCATACTCTTACTTTTTTCTTTCCCCAGTCCAGGGCTTTTTGCTCATCTCCCAGGTTAAAACACACATCAATCCGGTCGCCCTTGATAGCACTTCCACAGTCATTGGCCAAACCTACTCCGTAACCTTCTACGTAAAGCACATCTCCATAATGAAATGTCCCATATTCCGGGTCAATAGCTATACTTTTATATCCGGCTTTATAATTAGTCGAAGTAAAACCATCGGCATAAGGCCAGCAGGACATTTCATGGGGAGTATAAGCTGTTGCCACCACGGCAAATTTGGGATAGGATAAATTTTTTTCGTTTCCGGTAGATAATGCTTTTTCTATTTCTTTGGCTTGTGCTTCTGCTTTTTCCCAATCTATTTTATTAAAACCATAGGGATCTGTTGTTTTGGGGAGGCTATATTTTTCAGTAATGGTATAACCTGTGGCTTTTTCTTTACTGGAAATCTGATACTGAGAGGTAAAGCGTACGATATTTCCCTCTTTATCCTTGACTACGTAAAACTTGCCATCTACTGAAAAACTGCTTATCCAGAAGAATATACTTAAAACAATTATGAAAATTATGAAAAGGCTTATCTTCTTTTTTATAATTTTCTCCTTTGTTTAAATTTTTTAATTTAAAAGGTTAAATATAGTATATTATATAATTCTATAACTACTTATAAAAATCCTCTTTTTTGCAGAAAAAAAATAAAAGGCTCGCTTTGCTATTAACAAAACGAGCCTGTAAAGGAGGTATAATTATGAAAAAGATTGTTTTGTTGTTTGTTGCTCTAGTTTAGTACATCATTCAATCAATTAATTATTATACACTGAATAATTATACTTATATTTTTTATAATGTCAAGTAAATTTTGAAAAAAAATTTAAAATATTTTTTTTAAAATCGTTTCCAAAAGTTTTCTGCTTGTTCCTTTACTCTTCTGACGATTCTTTCATAATCTAGACCGCTTATCTCCCGATCTTCCATTAATATATTGCCGCCTACCATAGTGGTATCGACCATATCTCCGCTTATGCCAAATAAAATATGGAAATAAGCATTTTGACTGGTAATCGGGGTAGGTGGATAGTAATTTACCACTATAATATCAGCTGGAGCTCCGGTTTGGAGGACTCCCAAAGTTTCACCAAAAAATCTGGTGGCAATCTCACGGTTATTCTGGAAAGCCATTTGAAAGACTTCTCCCCAACCGGCCTGAGGATTATGTGACTCGTGTTTTTGTAGGAGATTAGCCACTTTAACACTTTCAAACATATCAGAAGTATAACCGTCAGTTCCTAAACCTACTGTTACGCCTTTATCCATGGCAGCCTTGATTGGAGCCGCACCCACGGCATTACCCATATTGGACTCAGGATTATGAATTAAATAACTGTCATTATTCTTTAAAATTTCTAATTCTTCTTCCTGAAGATGAACCCCATGGATAGCTAAAGTACCGGGTCGCAAGATATGAAAACGATTTAATCGTTCTGCTACTCCTTTATAGCCCCGGGTTTTGCTTTCATAAAAATCGGCTATTCCTTCTGCGACATGGATATGAAAAGGCACTCCCAGTACATCTGCCAGAGCAGCTACTTCAGATAAGGTTTCATTACTCAGGGTAAAAGAAGCATGAAGTCCAATCATTCCTTCCAGGTAACCATTACCTTCTTGCCGCGCCTTTTTTATAAATCGTTCGTTTTCTCTGATTCCATCTAAAGCCTTTTCATGGCCATCCCGGTCAGAAATCTCGTAAGATAGATTAGCTCGAATACCGCTCTGACGGACTGCCTCAGTAATTATATCTAAACTACCATCGATAAGATTACTGCTGGCGTGATGGTCAAAAATAGTAGTAGTTCCTTTTTTAACACAATCCAGAATAGCATAAATTGCACTACAATATATATCTTCTTCGTTTAAAACCTTATCTAATCTCCACCATAATTTTTCTAAAATCTCTACAAAATTTTTAGGAGGCTGGTCGGTTTTAAGGTCCATACCTCGGGCAAAAGTGCTATAAAGATGCATATGGGTGTTAATCATCCCCGGCATTATTATCTTACCCTGGACATCTTTATATTCAGCTTCAGGATATTTTGAAATTAATTTTTCCGTCTTCCCGATAGCAACAACATTCTCTTCCTCGATGACTACTCCGCCGTTAGAGATAACCCGGGAATCTTTATCAAAAGTAAGAACTGTTCCGTTTCCGATTATCAACATTTTTATTTCCTCCTCTACCCTTCAATCATTTTTTGGGAAATTTCGTTGGCTATTTCCGCCACTTTCTCTTCATCAATATTAACCAACTTTCCATCGCAAACTACAATCTTACCATTAACTATAGTAATATCCACAATTTGAGAATCACCGGAAGTTACCAGAGCAGAAACAGAATCAGACAAACCACCGGCAAATCCCAATTTTTTAGTATTGATTAGAAACATATCTGCCGCTTTTCCTTCTTCAAGACTACCAATCTCCGGCTGATTAAGGACATCGCGACCGCCATTGGTAGCCATAGCAAGCACTTCTTCGGCAGACATGCTGGAGATACCATAAATTAACCGATGCATCAAGAAAGCTGCTTTAAGTTCGGCAATCATATTAGAGGAATCATTACTGGCACTACCATCGACTGCTAATCCCACCGCTACTTTCTTTTTTAACATATAGGGGATATTCGCAGCCCCGGAAGCCAGTTTTTGATTAGATACTGGACAATGGGCTACTCCGGTCCCTGTTTCAGCCAATAAGTCTATCTCATTTTCGGTCAGATGAACACAATGGGCAAACCAGACATCATCACCCAGCCAGCCAACTTTTTCCATATACTTCAGTGGCCGCAGGCAAAAAGTTTTCTGACAAAATCCATCTTCATCTTTGGTCTCTGCCAGATGAGTATGACTCTCCACTTTATAATTCCGGGCTAATTTAATCGACTCTCTTAAAAGGTTCTCAGTAACGGAAAATGGTGAACAAGGGGATAAAACCACTCTTTGCATGGCAAAAGGCTTATAATCATGAAATTTTTCGATAACCCGCTGAGAATCAGACAAAATCTCTTCTTCTGTCTGCACTACTTCATCAGGAGGCAACCCCCCATCTTTTTCACTTAAAGACATAGAACCTCTACTTCCATGAAATCGGATGCCAATTTCTTGAGCTGCCCTGAATTCTTCATCTACCAGTTCCTTTGGCTGACCCTTGGGGAACACGTAGAACTGGTCGACTGCGGTGGTGCAACCGGTCTTTAAAAGTTCTCCCATAGCTACCAGGCTGCTGTAATAAACCGCCTGCGGGGTCAAACGAGCCCAGATAGGATAAAGGTATTTGAGCCAATTAAACAGCTCTACATTTTGTACTTGAGGGATATTTCTGGTTAAGGTTTGATAAAAATGGTGGTGGGTATTAATCAGACCGGGATAAAGGAAATAATCAGAACCGTCAATTATCTCCTCAGCCGGAAATTTTATATCACGGGTAATTTTACTTATTATATTATCTTTAATCAAAAGACTGTAACCTTTTAATCTGGTTCTTTCTCTGTCCATAGTTACAATCTCTTTTATATTCTTAATTAATATAGAAGACATTTTAAAAATCTCCTTCTTGCTATTTATTTGCTATACTTTCAATTGCCTCAATAATCTGTTCATAACCGGTACATCGACAGAGATTACCCTCTAGGGCAGTTTTAATCTCTTCCCGGCTGGGATGAGAATTATGTATAAGCAAGGCTTTGGCGGACATCAACATCCCCGGAGTACAAAAACCGCATTGTATGGCATGATGGTCGATAAAGGCTTGTTGTAAAGGATCAAGGTTCTCATCTACTTCCAGCCCTTCGATAGTCAATACTTCGCTCCCTCCAATCTGTCCGCTAAGAATCAGACAGGAAGAAACCGCTTTCCCGTCAAGGATAACCGTACAGGCTCCGCATTCCCCAACGCTGCATCCTTCTTTGGTTCCGGTTAATTTTAATTGCTCTCTTAAAGTATCAACTAAACGCTCTTTAGGACCCACCTTTAAGGTTACTTCCTTATCATTAACAATAAAGGTTACTGTTGTCTCAGTCATTGGTCTTTGCCTCCTTGATAATCTTTTCCAGTGCCCTCTTAATCAGGACAGCGATAGTCGGTTTTTTGTAGGGAGTAGACCATCTTTCTCCGGTGATAGAAACTATTTCCTTACTGGTTATTTTACTAATCTCCTCTACATCGATATCAAATATGGATTTACCTTCGATAGCTTTTTCAGTCTCCGGAAGGGATTGAGGATAAGGGGTGGCAGACCCGGGGACAACTCTGGTATCCTGGAAAATACCTTCTTTATCTATCTTTGCAATCAAGGCGAGGCTTAGGCGAGCAATTGATAATGCTTTTCTCCGGCCGATTTTTTGAAAATCGGTATAATAATTATCACCAAGCAGGGGAATTTTTATTTTGGTCAATAATTCATTAGCTTGTATTTTAGTTTTATAAGGACCGGCTAAAAATTCTTCCAGGGACAATACTCTTTTGTCTTTCCTGGAAGTTAATTCTACTTCAGCCCTTAAGGCGATTAGGGGGGGCAAAAGGTCTGCTGCCGGTGAGGCATTCACAATATTACCTCCGATAGTGCCACGGTTACGA
>JBAUBA010000203.1:0-5076 GCA_049676265.1 Atribacterota bacterium | reverse complement strand
GCAGATAAAGTATCCATTAATACGGCGGCTGTTTTAAACCCCCTCCTGATTCAGGAGGCTTCTTTAAAATTTGGCAGTTCTACTATTGTAGTGGCTATTGATGCTGTAAAGATAGATTCTGATTGGGAAGTTTTGATTAATGGGGGAAGAACCAGGACCGGTTTAAGGATATTAGATTGGGCTAAAAGAGTGGAAAGGTTAGGAGCAGGGGAGATACTGCTTACCAGTATGGATAAAGATGGAACCAAAGAAGGATATGATATTAAATTAACCAAAATAGTTTCAGAAAATGTTAATATCCCCGTTATTGCTTCTGGTGGTGCAGGGAAACCAGAACATTTATATGAAGTATTCGTTGAGGGGAAGGCAGATGCCGCTTTAGCTGCTTCTATATTTCATAAAAAAGAATATTCTATACCAAAAGTTAAAGAGTTTTTAGAAAAAAAGGGAGTAGAAATAAGAATGGCGAAAGAGAAAGTAAAAGGTGAGAAGAATAATGGATAAAAGTGAAATTTTAAATCAAATAAAATTTAATAAAGAAGGGTTAATCCCGGTCATTATTCAGGACGCGAAGACCAATCAGGTTTTGATGTTGGCTTATATGAATAGGGAATCTTTGGAAAAGACTTTAGAAGAAGGGAGAACCTGTTTTTACAGCAGAAGTAGAAGAGAATTATGGTTTAAAGGGAGTACTTCCGGAAATACTCAGTTGGTAAAAAAAATTGTTTTGGATTGTGATAATGATACCTTGTTAGTTTTGGTAGAGCAGAAAGGAGTTGCCTGTCATACCGGAAACTATTCCTGCTTTTTTAAGGAGATTAAAGGTGATACAATAGAAGAAATTAAACTTGGATCTCCTATATATTTACAAAAAGAACAGGTAGAGAAGATGAAATCTTCTCAAGGGGAGAGTAGAGGTGAGCAATTGGAAATAGATAGTGAAATTATTGATGAGATATATAAAGTAATTAAAGATAGAAAATCAAATTATAAAAATGATTCTTATGTTTGTAAATTGCTGGCTAATTCTGAGGATATGTTGCCTAAAAAGATAGGAGAAGAGGCAGCAGAAGTTATTATTGCCCTTAAAGATAAAGATAAGGATGCAATAATACATGAAGTAGCTGATTTATGGTTTCATACTTTAGTGGCCTTAGGTAGTTGCAATATTTCCCCTCAGGATGTATTTAAAGAACTAAAAAAAAGAAGAAAATGAGGTGGTAAAAATGGAAGATTATCCTCGTTGGAGAGACGGATTAACCGACCAATTATTTAAGGCAATATTACTTTTAAAAAACGAAAAGGAATGTTATAGTTTTTTTGAAGATATAGCTACCATCAATGAAATTAAGGAATTTAGCCAAAGGCTGGAAGTGGCCCGAATGTTAAGTGAGGGCTCTACCTATGAAGAAATTGCCCATAAAACAGGAGCAAGCTCCGCTACTATTAGCCGGGTAAAGAGGTGTTTAAACTATGGTGCTGATGGTTATAAATTAATTCTGGGAAGATTATTTGGGAAAAAGAAATAGATGATGACCCAAAATAAACAGAAAGGATTTTAAAAATATACTTTGTGTAAAAAATCACTTGACGAAATAGTTATTATTTGTTAAATTAAGTAAGTTATTAATACAAATAAAATAATATAGTATAATAAAAAAGATATTCGATAAAAAGGAGTTTAATTGAATTGGATGGAGTGCAATATCGAAAAAAAATTATCAGTCCCAGCTAGTATTGGCAAGAATAGTGAACAATGCTAGCAAGGGATTTTTTTATATTTTAAAATCTATTAAAAATAAATTAAATTAAGGAGGAAAAAATGTATAAAAAATTATTTATTCCCGGACCTACCCACGTTACTGAAGATGTCCTGCAAAAGATGGCTACTCCCATGATTGGTCACCGGACCAAAGAGGCTTCCAACCTGCAGAGAGGTATTAGCGATAGATTGCGAAAATTAATGTATACTGACACAGAAATCTTACTTTCTACCTCTTCCGGCAGCGGCCTGATGGAGGGAGCTGTTCGTTCCTGTACTCAAAAAAGAGCAGCAGTATTTTCCTGTGGTAATTTTGGCAACCGATGGTTTGCTATGGCAGAAGATAATAATGTGCCTGCTGATAAATTTGAAGTAGAATGGGGTAATCCTAATCTTCCGGAACAAGTAGACCAAGTTTTAGCTACCGGTAAATATGACCTTATCACTGTAACCCACAATGAAACCTCAACCGGTATAATGAATCCAGTAGGAGAGATTGCTGAGGTGATGAAAAAATATTCCGAAGTAATATTCTGCGTAGATGCGGTAAGTTCCTTAGGTGGAGCTAAGATAGAAGTGGATAAGTGGGGAATCGATATCTGTATAACCTCAAGCCAGAAGTGTTTGGGTTTACCTCCCGGCTTATCTCTCTGTTCTATATCGGAAAAGGCCCTGGAGGCAGCTAAAAAAGTTAAATTCAGAGGAACTTACTTTGATCTTTTGCAGATGTATAATTGTATCCAAAAGAAAGATTATCAATATCCTTCTACGCCTTCTCTGTCTCATATGTTTGCCCTGGATTATCAATTGGATAAGATATTAGAAGAAGGTCTGGATAATCGTTTTGCCCGCCATACCCGGATGGCTGATTATGTCAGGGCTTGGGCAAAAGATAAATTTGCTCTCTTTGCTCAGGAAGAATTTGCCTCTAATACCGTAACCTGTGTAAAGAATAGCAGAGAAATTAGTGTAGGTGATTTAAATAAAGCTTTAGGCGAGAGAGGTTTTATGATTTCTAATGGTTATGGAAAACTAAAAGAGAAGACCTTTAGAATAGCCCACATGGCCGAACTTACCCTTACCGATATTAAAGAGCTTCTTTCTAATATTGATGAGATTTTAGGATTATAAGGAGAGATGAAGATGTTAAAAATATTAGTAACTGATGGAATGGATAAAGGTGCTGTTCAAACCCTAAAGGGTTTGGGACATGAAGTAATAGAACAGTTCTTTGAACCCGAAGAGTTAAAAGAACAGGTGAAGAAATTTAATGTAATAATAGTGCGTTCTGCTACCAATGTCAGAAAAGAGATCATCGATTCTGCCCTACAAACCGGAAATTTAAAGCTGATTATTCGAGGTGGAGTTGGCGTGGATAATATAGATGTAAATTATGCTGAATCGAAAGGGATAAAAGTAAGAAATACTCCCAAGGCAAGCAGTTCAGCTGTGGCAGAATTGACTTTGGGGCATATGTTTTGCCTGGCTCGGTTTATTGGAATTGCCAATGTTACTATGAGAGAAGTTAAATGGAATAAAAAACAGTATAAAGGCATAGAGCTTTCCGGTAAAACTTTAGGGCTTATAGGATTTGGAAGAATCGGAAGAGAATTAGCTAAAAAGGCGAAGGCGTTAGAGATGAAGGTTATCTATAATGATATCTTGGGACCAGCCAAAGATTGTCCCGAATATTCTTTTGTTTCCCTGGATGAACTTCTGGCTGATTCGGATTTTATTTCCTTGCATGTACCGGGAAATAAAGATAAATCTCCCGTGATTAGTAAAGCAGAATTTACTAAAATGAAAGATGGAGCGTTTCTTATTAATTGTGCCCGGGGGAGCGTGGTAGATGAGGCAGCTTTACTGGAGGCCTTAAATTCCGGGAAGATTGCCGGAGCGGGGATTGATGTATTTCCCGAAGAACCTCCCCAGAATTTAGAGCTGGTAAGACATGAAAAAATTTCAGTCACTCCTCATATCGGAGCATCTACCAAAGAAGCCCAAAAGAGAATCGGGGCCGAGATTGTTTCCATTATCAAAGAAAATATTTAAATTAAAAGGGAGGAAAAGATGCCAGTAATTAAACCATTTAAAGCTTTCAGGCCCGAACCAAAGTTAGTGACCAAAGTAGCATCACCGCCCTATGATGTTCTAAATAGCGAAGAAGCCCGTCAATTAGTAAAAGACAATCCTCATTCCTTTCTTCACGTTAATAAAGCAGAGATAGATTTAGACTCCTCCGTAGAGCATTATGACCAAAAGGTGTACGAAAAAGCCAGCGAAAATCTTAATAAGTTGATTAAGGAAAGAGTGTATTTACAGGATGAGCAGGAGAAGATCTATATTTATAGACAGATAATGAAAGTAAGGGCTCAAACCGGATTGGTGGTCTGTGTTTCTATTGATGATTATCTCAAAGGGAAAATTAAGAAACATGAGAATACCCGGGAAGATAAAGAAAAGGACCGCATGAATCATATTGATTTTACTGATGCTAATACTGGACCCGTTTTTCTTACTTACAAAGCAAAAAAGGAAATAAATCAAGTTGTAAGCAAATGGACTAAAGAAAAAGAACCGGTATATGACTTTACCTCAGAAGATGAAATTACTCACACCTGCTGGGTAATTGATGATAAATCAACAATTCAGCAATTAATAGAATCCTTTGCCAAGATTGATTATCTTTATATTGCAGATGGTCACCATCGGGCAGCAGCAGCGACTAAAGTAGGGTTGAAGAGAAGAGGAGAGTTTAAAGATTATACCGGGAAAGAAGAGTTTAATTACTTTCTGTCCGTCCTTTTTCCACATGACGAACTATATATTATGGACTACAATCGGGTAGTAGCCGATTTATGCGGGAGTACCGAGGAGGAGTTTTTTAAAAAAGTTTCCGAGAAATTTGAGATTGAAGAATATAAAAGAGAAGACCCATATAGACCTGAAGCAAAACATACTTTTGGAATGTATCTGAATAATTCCTGGTATAAATTAACTACAAAACCAGGAACTTTTGATGAAGATGATGTAGTAGACAGTCTTGATGTATCGATACTGCAAAATAATTTGCTTACCCCTATCTTGGAGATAAAAGACCCCCGAACAGACCAGAGAATAGAATTTGTAGGAGGAATAAGGGGTTTAGAGGAATTAGAGAAAAGAGTAAAAGCAGGGATGAAAGTGGCTTTTTCCTTGTATCCCACTTCTATAGAAGAATTGATGAAAGTAGCTGATGCAGAAAGGCTAATGCCTCCCAAATCGACCTGGTTTGAACCAAAACTGCGCAGCGGGATTTTTATTCATAAACTATA
>JBAUBA010000202.1:0-1903 GCA_049676265.1 Atribacterota bacterium | reverse complement strand
CAATATATTAATGGAAGATCGGGAGATAAGCGGTCTAGATTATGAAAGAATCGTCAGAAGAGTAAAGGAACAAGCAGAAAACTTTTGGAAACGATTTTAAAAAAAATATTTTAAATTTTTTTTCAATATTTACTTGACATTATAGAAATAATAAGTATAATTATTCAGTGTATAATAATTAATTGATTGAATGATGTATTAAACTAAAGCAGCAAACAACAAAACAATCTTTTTCATAATTATACCTCCTTTACAGGCTCGTTTTGTTAATAGCAAAGCGGGCCTTTTATTTTTTTCTGCAAAAAAAGAGGATTTTTAAAAGTATTTGTAGAATTATAAACTATACCTAACTTTTAAATAAAGAAAATAAAACTTTAACCAAAGGAGAAAATTATAAAAAAGAAAATAAATCTTTTCATAATTTTAATAATTGTCTTAAATATATTCTTTTGGCTAAGCAGTTTTTCAGTAGAGGGTAAGTTTTATGTAGTCAAGGACAAAGAGGGAAATATCGTACGCTTTTCCTCTCAGTATCAGATTTCCAGTAAAGAGAAATCAGCGGACTACACCATTACTGAAAAATATAGTCTCCCCAAAACACCAGATCCCTATGGTTTTAATAAAATAGATTGGGAAAAAGCAGAAGCACAAGCGGAAGAAATAGAAAAAGCATTATCTACCGGAAAGGATAAAAATTTACCCTATCCGGAATTTGCCTTAGTGGCAACAGCTTATACTCCCCACGAGTTATCATGCTGGCCTTATGCTGATGGTTTTACTTCGACTAATTATAAAGCCGGACATAGAAGTATAGCTATTGACCCGGAATTCGGGACATTTCATTATGGAGATATGCTCTACGTAGAAGGTTATGGAATAGGTCTAGCCAATGATTGTGGAAGTGCCATTAAAGGTAATCGGATTGATGTATGTTTTAACCTGGGAGATGAGCAGAAAGCCCTGGACTGGGGAAAGAAAAAAGTAAGAGTATGGATATTAAATCGACCTTGAGAAGATAATGCTTAAAGGGTATTAATTCCAAATCTAAGAAAGATAGCTAAAGAAATAAAAGTAAGTCATAAATCTCCCCAAAAACATTAAAAAAATAGGATGCATCCCTATTTTTTAAATTCTTGCTTTTTCCCTGAGTGTTTGGTATATTTATAATTATTGTAGTAAGATAAAAGAAGAATAAAAACCGGGAAGAACGGTATAAAAATATTCGAAAAGTATGACCAGAAATAAACTAATTTACTGCACTCAACGTTATAAGATTTTGTAGAACTGAAACATTCTGCCAGAACAATCAGTGATGTAATAGATAATACAAATAATAGCCCTGTAACAATTAGGCACAAAGGAGTAGCTTTGGATAATTCAGAAGGTTATGCAATCGAATTACGCGGAATCGTTAAGCGGTTTCCTGGTGTAATTGCCAATGACAGCATCGATCTTGAAGTTTGTCGTGGCGAGATTCACTGCCTTCTCGGAGAAAACGGCGCGGGTAAGACAACTCTGATGCGTGTCCTCTACGGCCTCTATCGACCCGAGGAGGGGGAAATCATCTTAAATGGCCAACCCGTCCATATGACCTCCCCGCGGGCTGCACTCAATCATCATATCGGAATGGTCCATCAACATTTCCGGCTCGTTCCTACACTATCAGTGGAAGAGAATATCGTCCTCGGGTTAGACGAGGGGACTGGCCCATTTGTGAATTTCCGTAAGACACGCGAGAAGATTTCATCGATTGCCAACGAGTATGGTCTATCAGTCGACCTACAGACTAAGGTCTGGCAGCTAACAGTCGGTCAGCAGCAGCGAGTGGAAATCTTAAAGGCGCTGTACCGCGAGGTCGATATCCTGATTATGGATGAGCCAACGAGCGTTCTCACTCCCCAGG
>JBAUBA010000201.1:0-2251 GCA_049676265.1 Atribacterota bacterium | reverse complement strand
ATAGGGACCAGCAACTGCCTCACCTTGTTTTAAGACTGCAAAAAGATTTGCAAAATCAACTTTGCCCAACAGCAGACCGATAGGTGGCATAATGATATCAGAAACAAGTGATTTCACAATAGTACCGAAGGCAGCACCAATGACGATACCAACTGCCATGTCAATCACATTCCCCCGCATGGCAAATTCTTTAAATTCCTTAAACATTACCTATACCCTCCTTTTTATTTTTTATTTTTAAAAATATTAATTAAAATGAAAAGAATTTCCCGTACCTTTATCTTGATTCCCAAAGAAGAGAAACGTATACATTAGAAATATCAGTTTTCCTTGGTTGCAGACTAAGAGTCTCAATTTCGTAATTGTCTATATTTAATTTATCAGAGATTTCTACTATCTTTTCATTAAGTTCCCCTTCTAATTTCTCAATATCTTTAGTAAGCTCTTCAATTTGATTCTTTACAAAACTGACATCTTTTTTCTCCTTAAAAATTCTGTTTGCCCTTCTCAAACCGGTCATGCCACTGCTTAAATTGCCTACTTTTGTTCTTCCCAAAAATGCCCCAAGCACAGTAGCACCAAACGATAAAACGCTTTCTGTGGTGAGAGTTTTTGCATCAGTTTCCTCTTTTGATAGCTTTTCCAGAAGCCTATTATATTTCTTTTGAAGGGTTTGCTCTTTTTTCCCAAATTTCTCCCTTAATTTATCCACTGCTTCATCTTTCTTTTCCCTTAAAAGTTCTATAATCTTTACCTTAAAAGTAGAAAGATCTTCCCCCGGTTTGGATAAAAGTTTAAATTCTTTACTGGTATACAGGTCAAGTTTCTTTGTTCGGCGAAGAGAATCTTTAAATTCATTCTCTATGGTCGTAAAATCTTTCATCTCTTCTATGAAAAATGGGAGCGGGTAAAATTTAGCATTCTCGGGAGATCTGGTATCGTAGAGACTAACATCATCATTGATTGGTATACCCTTTTCAAAATTTATTTCAGCGGTATTTTCATCAATAGGAAGCTTTAAAAATACTTCTTCTTTTTCATCAATTCCTTTAGATCCACTGTAAAATCTTATTTTCCCTTTTAAAAGTATTTTAGGTTCGAAGATAATTTCCTCATTATAAGGGGCGTTATTTAAAAAATATTGTTGGATTTTATCTGAGATTAAAGGAAGAGGGGCAGTTTTTTTGGATATGGTACTATCTTCCTGGACACTGCTTTTATCTTCTTCTGCTTCCCTTTCATTTAGAAGTTTATTTTTCTCTGCCATTAATTTTTTAATCTCAGGTTTGGAAAGAGGGCCTCTTAAGTAGGATAAAACCCATCTTGTCTGGAAAAGAGAAAGATGGTCAAGATGTGCACTTTTTAGGAGAAATGTCCTCTTTTTCATATTAGAGAGCAATGACCCTATTTCGCTTTTACTGAGAGAGTCTGCGCTATCCTTGATAAGTCCATCCATTACTCTATCTTTGTCCTGCTTGGTCTGAAGTCTTCCCAAAAACCAACTTCCTATATTTGAAAGTCCCTTATAATCAAGGTCAACTGGATTTTGAGTGGCCAGAACCACCCCAACACCATAAGCTCTTGCCTGTTTTAAAAGAATGAGCATAGGTTTTTTAGAAGGTGGATTTGAGGTAGCCGGGAAGAAGCCAAAAATTTCATCCATATATAGTAGAGTTCTCAAAGATGGTGTCCCTCTTTGTTGTCTCATCCAACTGATATATTTATTTAAAAACAAGGTTACAAAAAACATTCTCTGGGCAGTATCAAGGTGAGCCAAAGAGAGAATGCTAACTCTGGGATTCCCTTCTTTGGTATAAAGGAGTCTTTGAATATCCAGGGCTTCTCCCTCTGTCCACATTGAAAATCCGGGGCTTGCCAGAACATTGTTTAAAAGCATGGCCAGTTTAAGTCTTTCATTCTGGGGGTAAAAAATCTTCAAGTTTAGTACCCCAACCTTTTCGAAGGGGGGACTGGCTATATAACCGATTAATTCTTCCAGGGAAAGATCTTTTTTCTTTTTCCAGAAGTAGGAAAAAATAGTGGCAAGAAGCATATACTCTTTGCTTGATAAGGGATCTGCCTTTATGTCAATAAGGGTAAGGAGACCCATAACCGTGGAATTAATGATTGAGGAAAAGGTGTCGGGATCGTCAAGAATATCTTCAGAAGGTACGTCAAAGCTGCTTAAAACTGATAAGGGAATTCCGGTTAAACTTCCCGGGGTGTAAATAGTGAAATCAGCATTCTCTTT
>JBAUBA010000200.1:0-2027 GCA_049676265.1 Atribacterota bacterium | reverse complement strand
GAGATTTTAAAGTGGCGAAGCCTGGCACGACCTCTTGCCATCGGAATACTTTTCAATTATCTGTTTTTAGCTTCATTACTTCTGATATTCACCCAGTGGTTTAATTTTTCAGAGTCGATTAGAATCGGAATGATTCTGGTTGCTTCGGCTCCTCCGGGTGTAGCAGTTCTTCCCTTTACTTCCCTGTTAGCAGGTAATTCAATCTTATCTTTATTTGCCACTTTTGGCACCTATCTATCGTCAATGTTTATTATGCCGGGTTTAATCTGGCTATTAACCGGCAGCGCAACATTTCCTATGTCAAAATTAGTCATCACGTTGCTTGAATTAATTGTTTTACCTATTATTCTTTCCCGTTTTCTGCTTTTTAAAAATTTCTATCAAAGAATTATTCCCTGGAAGGGGACCATTGTTAATTGGGGCTTTTTTATCGTTTTCCTTACAGTAATCGGATTAAATCAAAAAACCTTTTTGGAGCAACCGGATGTCTTAATTAAAATATTTTTCATTGCCCTTGTCAGTACTTTCCTGGGATTTATCCTTTTAAATATCCTTTTAAAAAAAATAGGAATCAATCAAAAAGAACGGATTTCAATGATACTTTTAGGGACCTTTAAAAATTCCGGATTTGCAGCAGCTATTGCCCTGACCCTGTTTGATGAAACCGCTTCTCTTCCCGGTGCAATTATTAGTGCGGTTTACGCCCTTTATATGATTTGGCTGGGAAGTAAACGTAATTTATAAAAAAATTACATTACCAAGTATATCATTAAGCAGGAAAAAGTGAAAAAATACAAAGGTGCAGGGTAGCGGCACTATGATTAGTTCAAAATGTGATAGGGTACGGTTTTCTGTCGCACATAAGGGAGGGTGTAATAAATTGAAAAAAATTAATTACCTTATTGATATAGCCTTGTTCTTTTCATTTTTAATCGTGTTTTTTACCGGTCTGATAAAATGGCGATTATTAATGGATTTTTTAGGAATAACTCATCTTTATTTTGTTTTACCTATGGGGTCCATTAGAGTCTGGCATGAATGGTCTGGTATTCTGTTGAGCTTATTGGTCTGGTTTCATTTGATTTTACATTGGAAATGGATTATTAATACTATCCGTAAAATATTTAAGAAATCAAATTCCATCTAAAACTCAATGAGGCCTTGCCGGCGAAATTCGGATTGAGGAAGCAGGCTCTTTTAAATTTGACCTTAACCAAGTCGTATCTACTATATGCCAGGATATTTTTAAGAATGGTTAATATAAGAAAGATTTTTTAATAAAAGGAGGATAAAATGAAAAATTATAATTTATTCTTTTCAGAAACGAAAAAAATTATTTTAGTTGTGATTGTTTTAACCCTGTTAATTGCTTTGAATAGTTTTGCCAGCCAAGAAAACCAAACTACAGTACAATTGGAGCCTGTTGAAATAAGAGAATATGAAGGAGAGAGACTTTCTTCGCTCAATGATTTTAATGAAAATGCCATTAAGGGGACTCAGAAAGTAGATATTAATGAATATCTATTAGAAATAGTAGGCTTAGTTCAGGAAACAAAAAAATTTTCTTATAATGAAATAATTAATAATTTTGACCATTATAAAAAAGTAGTGACTTTGGACTGTGTAGAGGGGTGGCTTGTAAAAATACTTTGGGAAGGAATTTTGGTAAAAGATTTAATAGGGAAAGATAATATTACACCAGAAGCCAAGATTATCATTTTTCATGCTTATGATGGTTACACTACTTCATTTCCAATTAGTTATATTTTTGATAATAAAATCTTGTTAGCTTATAAAGCCAATGAAATTATATTGCCTCAGAATAGAGGATTTCCTTTTATGTTGGTTGCAGAAAGCAAGTGGGGATATAAATGGATTAAGTGGGTAACTAAAATTGAAATTTCTGATGATGAAACATTTCTAGGTTTTTGGGAAAGCAGAGGTTATTCCAATGAAGGAGATCTTGATAAAAGTTATTTTGAAAAATAGCCACTAAGTTTTTGAATAAAAAGAAGGATATTTAATAA
>JBAUBA010000199.1:0-1555 GCA_049676265.1 Atribacterota bacterium | reverse complement strand
TAATTTCAATTCTGGTTGTAGCTTGCCCGTGTGCACTTGGCCTGGCTACTCCTACTGCTGTGACGGTAGGAGTAGGCCGGGGAGCTGAACTTGGTGTTCTTATTAAAAATGGAGAAGCTCTGGAAAGATCTGAAAAATTGACCACCATCATATTTGATAAAACCGGGACTCTTACCAAAGGAAAACCGGAAGTTACAGATGTAATCGGTATTGGCATTGAAGATGGGACTCTATTAAAATTCACCGCAAGCGTGGAAAAAAATTCTAAACACCCTCTTGCAGAGGCAATCGTAAAAAAATCAGTTGAGAACGAGATTAATCTTCTCGGCAGTGAAAATTTTAACACTTTTAGAGGGAAAGGTGTAACAGCAAAGGTAGAAGGAAAAGAAGTACTTATAGGAAACAGAATCCTTTTAAAAGAGAAAAATGTATCATTACCTGAAAGTGTTGAAAAAAATATTTTTCGACTTGAAAACGAAGGAAAAACAGTCATCTTGATTGCTTTTAATAAAAAGATGGTGGGTATAATAGCTATTACCGATACCTTAAAAGAAACAACCAAAGATGCAATTAAAGAATTTAAAGATATGAAATTTAATATTTTCATGATTACCGGTGATAATATAAGAACTGCTAAGGCAATTGCCAAACAAGTTGGGATTGAAAATGTATTAGCGGAAGTATTGCCTCAAGATAAGGCAAGGGAAGTAAAAGAACTTCAAGAAAAAGGGGAAGTAGTTGCCTTCGTAGGTGATGGGATTAATGATGCACCAGCCCTTGCTCAGGCGAATGTGGGAATTGCCATAGGCAGCGGTACAGATGTAGCAATAGAAAGCGGTGATATAGTACTTATAAAAGATAATCTTTTAGATGCAGTAGCAGCTATACAACTAAGTAAAAAAGTAATATCGAGAATTAAGCAAAATATATTTTGGGCTTTTGCTTATAATACTGCTCTTATTCCGGTAGCGGCAGGGATATTATATCCTTTTTTCGGAATTACTTTCAGACCTGAATTTGCAGGTTTGGCTATGGCTATGAGCTCTGTAACCGTGGTAAGTCTTTCTTTGATGTTAAAAAAATATGTTCCGCCGGTAAAGAAAATTACAGCATAAAAAGGAGGTGACCAATATGGCTATCGATCTGGTATGCAAGATGGAAGTAAATAAATTGACAGCAAAATTTAAAAGCACCTACAATGATAAAATATTATATTTTTGTTCTGCAGGATGTAAAAAAGAGTTTGATGATAATCCTGAAAAATATATTAAGAAACCAGACAAACATCAGCCGCCAATGCACGGAGTCTGTTAGTTTGAAATTAGGACGAAAAAAATATATTTGATTTGGAAAAATAAAATTAATTACCGCATAAGAACTTCTAATTCAGGACAAACAATAAATTAATAAATGGGTAATGTTTTATTTTAATTTAATTACTACTTATTAAATAGGATAAGTAGTTTATCATAAACAATTTTTTCTAGATCATTTATGATACCTAAATATGGATTAAGATAAGTGTTATGATTATTTTTATAGAAAAAGGAGAAAA
>JBAUBA010000198.1:0-1657 GCA_049676265.1 Atribacterota bacterium | reverse complement strand
TCTCCTATAAAACCAAGTAATTTCACAGTTAGATGCCTGGAAAAAAGCCAATTAAAAATAGATAATACATCAGCAAGGATTTTATAATTATTTTATTTTACTCAAGAGCCTGTCAAGATAAATTGATTTCATTTGTTTGCTGGCCATCATTTTTTTTACGGGGGGTAGCTTCAGAATAACCGAAAGAACAGCTGCCATTGCCCTGTGACTGGCAAAAGCTTGATTATCAAATATCAATTCCTGGAGTTTCCCCTTCTCTATTGCCATTAAAATAATCCGATGAACTGAATTGACCGGAGTAATAATTTGTTCCTCTCGCTTTTCAAGTACAATGCTATTATTGGAACACGTCCTAACGCAGACCCCGCACCCCAGGCATATTTCTTTATTTACCTTTACCTTCTTTCCGAATTTACTATCGGTTTCTTTATCATTAGAAACCCACTCTATTGCTTCGATAGGACATATGTTGACGCATTTTCCACACCCCGTGCACTTTTCTTCATCAATCTTAGGAATATATGAGGTGGTTTGAACCGGATGGAGCATCCCAAATTTTTTTGCTGCTACCATTGCTTCACAGCAGCAACCGCAACAATTGCATATAAAACTAACCTTGTTCCTGACATTTTCCCCGCATTGTACAAGATTGTATTCATAGGCTTGATGCAGTAATTCCATGCATTCCGAGACTCCTACCTTTCTGGCATAACTATGTCTTACTAAAGATTTGGCAACGTTGTTAAAAGACATGCAAATATCCACAGGAGCATCACATGCCTTTCCCAAATGTCTCCATTTTATGCCGGCAATAACACATACTGATTCCGATACATGATGCGGTTTCTATAATATGACTTGCCTTTTCATAATCCAGGATGGAAACCAGGTTGTCCTTGGATAGAACTTCCTCCTGTACAAAAATTCTTCCCAGTCTTGTCTCGCTTCCCAAAAACAAATCCTTGATAAAATCTTCCTCAATATTGAGATACTGGTAAAAGAGTTCCGAAAGCAGTTTTTGATCTAAATTGTGTCTGGTCCTCATCATCGAGAATTCGAAGAATCCTGCCATGGGGGGAGGAAGGACATATTTTTTAACTCCGTTATGTTCAGAATCCAAGAGGATTGCTCTGCCGGCTAATTCATCTAATAATTTTTCCGTACTAACTGCATCTAATTTCCATATTCGGCTGGCTGTTTTAATGGTGAAAGGTTTTATGGGAAGTTGAGAAACCAGTCCCGCTTCCTTTTCATTAAAAAGTATACTTAATATCTTGTACAATGTCTCAGAAGGAGGAGCTCCCTGGGGAAATTTATTTAACCTTTCTTCCATTTTTTTATAAGCGGATTCCGCAGCCAGATGTGACATGATTTACACCTGCCCAAACATTTTCTTTATATTCTATCATAAACCTACTATTCCAAGAAGAAGAAATTTAATCCCTATTATCATCAGAATAAAACATTCGATGGATAATATTCAGCTACCCAATCGCAACACTGTCCTATACTCACTAATGGTTTATTTGAGTTGACTGTACCATACTTAGAATTGAAACAAACTCACATTCTCTACCTCTCAATCTTTGCCCCATAAGTATGGTACAGTTTGGAGATTGTCTTTCTTTTAGCATTCTATCGTTTCATCGCTTCCTGT
>JBAUBA010000197.1:0-3739 GCA_049676265.1 Atribacterota bacterium | reverse complement strand
ATCTTACCCTGCTTTTTTAGTTTAAGCATAGCTGGTAAGCTTTCTTCTATAATCTGCTTCTTTTTTCCGAATTCTATATCATGAATTTGAAATACATCAATATAATCAGTTTTTAGACGTTGAAGACTCTCTTCAACTGATTTTATAATTCTCTGAGCAGAAAAATCGAATCCATCAGGAAGAGAGATACCATATCTACCTACTTTGGTGGCCAGAATAATCTTGTCTCTCTTCCCCTTTAAAAATTCACCCAACCGCTTTTCTGCTAAAGTTCTTCCATAATAAGGAGAAACATCGAAATAATTAATTCCTTGGTCTATAGCATAGTCTACTGCTCGTTTGCCCTCTTCCGGTACAATAGAACCAAATTCTGCCCCTAAAGGAGAAGCACCAAAGCCAATAACAGATACTTTTAATCCTGTTTTTCCTAAAACTTTATAAATCATATTTTATTTAATTATCCCTTTTCAAATATTTTAAATTAACAGTCTTTTTTATTATTATCTTGATGTAAAATTATTTTTATACTTTTAAAAGAACGAATCAAGGTTATAGGTTAATTTGTTAAAAGAATACCTTGATAAATTAAAAGATATAAATATTGAAGTTATTACTTCGCAAAAATTAGAAGGGGTCTTTTTATCCTATTCTTTTGGTGTTAATATGACCTCTACTGGCAGTTGTGTACTTGCATCAATCACCATTTTTGCTTTGAATCCGAGGGCTACGAAGTTTTTAGTAATTAATTTTACATTGGATTCATTTTTGGAGTGTTTCTGTTTTTTATTATATTTACACCTGCTGCCACTGCAATTGCAACTTTTCTTTTTTCCGTTATTAGAATGTATTATTATATGGACTATGTTACTACTTAGGTTTATTTTATTTATTGTGGCGGCAACTACTGTTTGAGCTATTTCGCGGTGTAAGATTTTATAGTAAATATCTATTCCAATTCTTTTCCTGAAGTAAGAAAAAGTAGAATGAGCGGGGGTTTTAAGAAAATTATTAAAACCACAAAGGACGCAAAAACGCGAGTCAAATTGTAAGCTCTCAGCTAATCTTCGGTTTGATTTTACTTCACCCAACCAGATTAAAAGTTGGGCTTTAAATAGAGACACCGGGTCATAAACTAATTCTCTATCGGTGGTGTATTTATCTTTGATTATAGGATAAATAAAGCTCCAGTCTATGGATTCAAAAATAATCTTTAGAGGATCATCTTTTTTAATTTTCTGGGAAGCTTCATAAGTAGTAAAAGAAAGCTGCCGACCTTTTGCTTTTTTCATAAGAATAATTGCACCAAAATTTATTTTAAACAAGAGTAAGTCTATAAAAGTAAACCAAAGGTGCCAGGCACCTTTGGTTTACTTTTATAGAAAAAATAGTTGTGTATCTTAATAGATTAGTTAGTTACTTAGTTAGTTGGTTAATTGGTTAAGATTTTAATTTTTTAAGTACAAAGAGTTTTTAAAATAAGGTTTTTTTCGGTTTTGGAGAATCTGCCGGTATATTACCTTTCATCTTTTTTCTTAAAAAAGCAGGGATTTCTAAATCTTTATCATCTATCAATTGATCTTTAATTTTAAATTTATCTACTGTCTTCAGATTATCTTTTTCTGCATAATTTTCTTTAAATAATTCCTTTTTATCTACTTCTTCCTTTTCTTCTTCTTCAATATTTACTTCGCAACTTGTAGCAATGACAGATACTCTTATTTCGTCCTGCATTTCCTCATTAATAATTGCGCCAAAAACAATATTTGTATCTTGCCCAACTGCTTTAGATATAATATCAACTATTTCGTTTACTTCAAACAAGCTCATATCTAAACCGCCGGTGACATTAATCAATAATGATTTTGCTCCTTTTATGGATACTTCTAATAAGGGACTGGAAATAGCCATTTTTGCTGCAGCAGCTGCTTTCTTTTTCCCCTTACCTGTTCCAATACCTACTAAGGATAAGCCAGCATCTTTTGCTACGGTTCTCACATCAGCTAAATCTAAATTTATCAATCCAGGAATGGTAATCAAGTCCGCGATAGCTTGAACAGATTGGCATAATACCTTATCAGTCATTTCAAAAGCATTTTTCATGGAAGTATCTTTAGAAATAATTTTCAATAAACGGTCATTAGAAATTGTAATTAAAGCATCTACTTCATTTTTTAATTCTTCTATTCCAGCTTCTGCTTGTAGTTGTCTTTTTTTACCTTCGAAAGTGAAGGGTTTAGTTACTACGCCTATGGTTAGAATGCCATGTTGTTTTGCTATCTTTGCCGTAACTGAAGCAACTCCAGTTCCTGTTCCTCCTCCCATGCCGGCTGTGATAAAAATTATATCTGCGTTTTCCATGGCCTTAGAAATTTTATCTTTATCTTCTTCGGCTGCTTTCTTGCCTAATTCGGGATTGCCACCGGTTCCTAAACCATTGGTTAGAGATTTACCAATTTGAATCTTTTGCCCAGCTTGAGATAGGGATAGGGCTTGTAGATCTGTGTTTATAGCAATCAGATCAAGATTGCTCATCCCTTGTAGATTCATTTCCCGAATTGCATTATTCCCTCCTCCTCCAATACCAACCACTTTAATATTTACAAATCTATCTACGTCTTTTTGGGGAGGGCTTATAGGCTGGTCTAAAAATTCATCTTCTTCCCTGTTCTGAATTTCAACTCTTTCGTTAATCCCCCCTGATGTGTCCCTAATTAATTCTTCTTTGTAATCTATAATCTTACTGAATCCTCGCGCTAATCTCTTCTTTTTCAAAAGCTATCACCTCTTGAGCTAATTTATAATAATCGATAGCCCCGTGAGAATTGGGACTATAATGTAGAGCCGGCACACCCTGGCTGCTGGCTTCTACTAAAGCTATATTTTTTCTTATTATCGTTTTAAATAACTTATCACTAAAATATTGTTTTATTTCCTCTATAACTTCCTTAGCTAAATTGCTTCTCGTATCGGCAATGGTAATTAAAATATTTAATTTTAAAGAATGGTTTAAATTCTTCCGTACGATCTCGGTTGTTTCTATAAATTCTTCTATTCCCCTGAGAGCAAAATAATGTGGCTGCATAGGGATAATGACTTCATCACAAGCCTTTAAAGCATTTACAGTCAGAATCCCTAAAGAAGGCGGACAGTCAATAAGAACATAATCAAAAGGAATTTTGCACTCTCTGATGCTCGCGCTTAAAAAATCTTCTCTACCTATTTGGTCTATAAGTTTGTATTCTGCGCTGGCAAAGTCAATATTAGAAGGAGCTAAAAATAATTTATTTTCGTTATTTACCTCTAATTTTATAATTACTTCTTCTAATCCCAATTTATTTTTAGAGCGATGGGGTTCTAAAACATTTAATATAGTTTTTGATAAACTATCCGGTTCAATGCCCAATCCTAAAGTAGTATGGGCTTGAGGATCTAAATCGATTAATAAAACTCTTCTCCCTAATGATGCCAGGCTTGCTCCTAAATTTATGGTTGTGGTAGTCTTTGCTACTCCGCCTTTTTGATTAGCAATAGATATTTTCCGCACGCACCCTATCTCCCTAAAAGAATAAAAGTAAATTTATTTTTTGTAAAATATTTGGTATAATTATATCATAGTTTTTTAAATATATAAAAGAATTTATAAAAATAGAAAATATTTTATCTTTTTGATTGGCTTCTTTATATTTTATTCTACATTATTTTAAAAAATCCTTCTTTTTAATTAATTTTTTTTAAAATA
>JBAUBA010000196.1:0-2193 GCA_049676265.1 Atribacterota bacterium | reverse complement strand
TTTTAAGAGTTTTAACTTTTGAAAGCAACCTTCGCTTATCTCTTTACAAGCTTCATAAGCTTCATAAGCTTCAAAAAATTGAAAAAAGCTGTGGAAAACTCATCATTAAAAAATGTGTGCATTCATTAAAAACTGGAATGCTCATGATAACTTTTTAGTAACAATAATTGAGGAAAATAAAATCAATGAAAAAATTTGAAAATAAATCTTGTTTGCTATATAATGCAAATATGAATGAATTGATAGAAAAATTGGATAATTATCGTTTGGAAAATAGAATCGGCCAAAAACAATTGGCTGATAAACTTCATGTCCACTTCTCAACCGTAAACCGTTGGTTAAACGGAAAGACCACACCAAATAAAATTCAAAGATACCACATCAAAAAATTACTTCAGGATTATAATTTCAAGGGATAAACTTTTAAAATATTTGACATATTAATATTTTCTAAAAGGCGGACCATATGAAAGCAGTAGTATATGCCCGAGTTTCCAGTAAAGAACAAGAAGAAGGTTTTTCCATCCCTGCTCAATTAAAACTACTTAAAGAATATGCTTTAAAAAACAAATTAAAAATAATCAAGGAATTTATTGATGTAGAAACGGCCAAACAAGCTGGAAGATCTAGCTTCAATAGTATGATAGATTTTTTAAAAAATAATAAAGAAGTCAAGAATATCCTTTGTGAAAAGACTGATCGACTGTATCGAAATTTCAAAGATTATCTCACCATTGAAGGTTTTAATTTAATTATCCACCTGGTTAAAGAAAATGAAGTTTTATCTAAAGAATCGAAATCTCATCAGAAGTTTATTCACGGTATTAAAATTTTAATGGCTAAAAATTATATTGATAACTTATCCGAAGAGGTTAAAAAAGGATTACTGCAGAAAGCCCATGAAGGTTACTATCCTTCCTATGCCCCTTTAGGTTATATCAATGTAGAAAAAGAACTAAATGGCAGAAAAATAAAAGCTATCGAAATCGATCCACCCAAATCCCAGATCATCAAGAAAATATTCAAGCTTTACAGTACTGGGGAATACTCCGTTGAGAAGATTAATCATTTTGCTAATGAAGAAGGATTAAGAAGCAGAAAGGGTTATAAATTATACAAAAGCACTATCTATAAGATACTGAAAGACCCTATCTACTACGGAGATTTTAAATGGGACGATAAGATTTATAAAGTCAAACACACGGCCATCATCAGTAAAGAACTATTTGATCAAGTACAAAAATCCTTCTCGAAATCGAATAGGTCTGAAAAGATCCAAAAACATAATTTTGCTTTCTCCGGACTCTTAACCTGTGCCAAATGTGGTTGTACCATCACTGCAGAAATTAAAAAAAATAAATATGTTTACTACCATTGTACCAACTATAAGGGTATATGTAGAAAAAAATTCATAAGAGAAGAAATTTTAGCCGAAAAACTGGGTGAGTTAGTAAAAAATATAAAGATTGAACCTAAGATTACCAACTGGCTGAAAGAAGCTCTATTAATGAGTCACCAAGACGAGAAAGAATACCATGATAGTCAGATAAAATCCTTACAAGAACAATACAATAAACTACAACATCGTTTGGATAAAATATATATTGATAAGTTAGATGAAGTAGTCACAACTTCATTTTATCAGGAAAAGACTAGTGAATGGAAAGACGAACAAAATAATATACTCATTAATCTTCAAAAACATACAGATGCCAATACCAATTATTTCGAACAAGGAATTAAAATTTTAGAACTTTCGCAAAAGGCTTATTCTTCTTACCTTAAGCAAGATAACGCCGGCAAAAGAAATCTTTTAAATATTCTGCTATCGAACTGCACCTTAAATGAAGAAAAGCTTTATCCTACTTATAGAAAACCCTTCGACTTACTTGCCAATAGCCCTTCTCGTTCTACTTGCCCTATTGGACGCGTTCAGAACTTTTAAGGGAAATATTGTAATAGAAAATATTAGATTAAATCAACTAATTCTTCAATATTAGAGATAATCTTTAAAAACTATAATCTGTAAAATACATATAAATAAAAACTTAACAATTTTATTAATATAGAGCTCTAGGGTTTTAAACTTGGTGGAGGCTAGTAGACGACTTTCGCAACTTTTGTATGAGTGATGAAACTGAAAAAGTGTATCAAGAATTAAAAAGGTTATCGGATTATTGAGCTGCTCAATGC
>JBAUBA010000195.1:0-2068 GCA_049676265.1 Atribacterota bacterium | reverse complement strand
TTATACCATTTTTTAGCCCAATTTAAATAGAAATTATCTTCTGTTGCATAATAAGCTTTTTCAAGACAACAAATCATATAGCTTGAATCAATCGGTTGTTGGTCAAATAAGGCTTTATTTTTACCTTTAAGATACCAGCCTTTATTTCCGATGGGCGAAGGAATATTATTTTCCTGACAATTTCTTATTAAGAAGTTTGTTGTTTTTTTGGCAATTTCAAAACTGATTTTACATTTTCTTTTTAAATAAATTTCCCAAAGTACCCAGGGGATAAGAGCATTTGCATATACCAAATAATTTTCAAACCATATCCAATCATTAGAATATGTCTCAAAATAAAAATTATGCAGCTTTGTTTTTAATTCATTTTCCAAGCCGTGCTGGTAATTAAGATTTAGTAAACCCAATAAAGCTGCTGATATTGCTCTTATTGAAGTCCAATTATGGGCATCTTCAATTAAATTTTTAATAATTTTTTTAATATCATCATTTTGCTTACTCTTTGTTACCAAAAGAGACCATAATGTTAATCCGTAAGCTTCTTTTATATTAGGTTTTGAATCACATTCTTCATTTTTAAATAAACCCTTACCTTTATTGTCGTAATAAAAATGATATAGTAAGCCATCTTCTCTTTGTGCTTTTAAAATAAAGTTTAAATAAATATCCTTTAAGTTTTTATCTTTAAATTCATCAGCCACCATAAGAGCTCGTGCTTGATCTTCCAGAGCATATCCAAATTTAGGGTCAGGTTTGGTTAGTTTCCCATGTTGATAAATTCCAATACTTGAAGTCATTGATCTTATTTTTTTAAGTGGGTCCATAAGAATTCTCCTAAAACCTCATCAAACAATTCCAGATGTTGCAGAGCTACATTATACCAGGTCATTAATCTCCCGAATTTGTAGGTTTTATTTTCCATTCTCAATTTCTTTTGAGGGTTTTTGCAAATATCTATGACAGCATCTGCAATGGCCTGGGAATTTCGGAAAGGTACAATTATACCTCTTCCCTCTGCCAAAACTTCTTTTGCATACAAGTATGGCGTTGAAATACATATTTTCCCTGCCCCAATGGCATAGGCTAAAGCACCGGAAGCGGATTGCTGTGGATCCAAATATGGCGTTATATACACATCGATAATTTTTAACCATACTACCAGTTCTTTTAAAGATACATATTTATTGATAAATTTAACATTTTCTTGTAAATCATGCTGCTTTATTTTTTCTTTTAAAAATTTTCTATATTTTTCTCCTTCTGTTTTTAATACAACCGGATGTGTCTGACCGATGATTAAATATAAAACATTATTGAGTTGCTCCTTTATTGTTTTTAAAGCTTCTATGGTATATTCAAGTCCTTTGCTTGCTGATAGAAGATTTATATTCCCCAGGATTATCCTATCCTCAAATCCCTTTATCTTTTTATACTCAGCAGTAGCTTCCAGAGGTATATCAGGAACACCGTGGGGGATAATTTCAATTTTTTCTTTTGGACAATTATAATTTTTTACAAGCTTCTGCAAACTTTCGGGCATCATAGCTATTACTTTTTCTGCAAATTTGAGCACATCTTTTAAAACCAAGCCGTATCCTTCGTTATTATTGTCAGGAATTGTATGAGTAGTTACAATTAGGGGTTTTTTCATCAATTCTACCAATTTGATAATATATTCTCCAAAGTTACCGCCATATAATCCGAATTCATGTTCTAAAACAACTATATCTGTTTTAGATTTATTAATATAATCAGCAGCTTTAATATAGGAATCAACTTCGTATTGGCTAATTTTTAATTTAACCTCCGGAGGATAATCAATTTTATCTTCAGGTCTAATTAAGGCCACAATTTCAGATTTAGAGTGTGGATTTATAAGGTTAATAGCTCGAGTTAAATCTTTTGTGTAGGTAGCAATTCCACATTTTCTAGGGGTATATGAGGATATAAATGTACTATTGATACACTTATTTTTTTCTCTTAAAATTTTTCTGAGCTTGTCCAAAATAATATCTCCTGGAGATTTTTTTTTAGAAAGCCAAACTTTTTTTAAGATTTTTGAAAGGTA
>JBAUBA010000194.1:0-2137 GCA_049676265.1 Atribacterota bacterium | reverse complement strand
TATCCCTGCTTAGACAGATATTGCTTTTTATACCACTTGTCATTATTTTACCAAGAGTCTTTGGATTAGGTCTTATGGGAATTTGGATTTCCTATCCGATTGCTGATGTTCTAGCGGTTATCCTTACTGTCTTTTATTTAAGGCATGAATTAAAAAAGATGAATTTATGGTTTGACAGCAGTCTTGTAAGGGATGAGCTAACTGATTCAATTTAAAAAATGATTAATCGGATTACTTTTTATTTTGCGGATCTACAGTAAAATATCCGGTATAGTGAAAAAATAAGTGGATTTTTAATGTTTTTGCCTACGACCAAATTTTCTTCCCATCTATACTTTCTTAAATTTTTTATCTTGAATCATTTTTTGCAAAAAAGAAGGGTTTTATAAACCTTTTGTCGTATTAGTATTAAGATGTAAAAAAATTGAAAAAAAATTGAGCGGGAAGATGAAAAATGATATTTCAAGATCTGACCCCTTAATTTATTTTAAACAAATTGTCACTCATTATTGCGGTAAAGAAGAGAGGCCAGGTCTCAACCTTTAACGTAACTTCTTTTTGAAGGAGGCTATTTTGAAAAGAGCAACCGAAAAAGACGTGGAACAATTCTGGAAGAAAAAGGAAGAGGATATTGGAGAAAAAATTAAAGGGAGGAGTATGGCCCAGTTTATTAGTGGCTATCGGAACTTTTCCGGACCGATCTTGGGAATTTTATTCTATACCGAGAGCGCTTTTTATTTTCAGACTTTTCCCCGGCGAAACTTGCTCTTTTCTTTTATGAGAGCTGAGCAGCCGGAACGCGAAGAGAACCAGTTAAATTTTCGCATTCTCTGGTCCGATGTGGAAAAGATCGGACTTCCTCCCAGGAAACATCCTTTTTTGGCACTGTTATCTCCTGCAGATTATCGGATTTTCATTGACTACCAGAGCAACGGTCAAAAAATAACCCTAACACTAATCATGCACTGCCTGGAGGATTGCAGTAGGTTAATCGATTTTTATAAAGATTGCAAAATAAAAAAAGAATGGTAAATTATCTAGCAGCCTATAATACATCCAGCAACTATTTTTTCAAAAAAGAAGGATTTCTTAATTATTTTGTCGTATTAAGATTAAAGCGAAGGAAAATCAAAAAGACTAATTCTTTTCGCCCTGGTAAATTAATGATTCAACAAGATCAATATATGTTCTTAAAATGTAGTAAAGGGGCGTGCTCCGGCACATACAAACAAAAGTCGAAAGGAAGACCTAAAAAAATAACAAAAGAGGGGGGTGATATACTATATAACTAAATAAATCTTAAGGTAGATCTTATTAAAAAGTATTGAGTAAATAAAGGAAAGGAGTGAAATAGAAATGAAAAAGTTATTATTATGGGTATTAGTATTACTATTTGTTTCTACTGTAGTAGGTTTTTCGTTTGCACTGGATGTTGGTATCGTTCTTCCGACCAAGGAAGAGCCAAGATGGATACAGGACGAGACTCGCTTCAATGATGCGCTCAAGACTGCCGGCTACAGTGCTGAGATTCTATTCAGCCAGGGCTCTTCCGCTAAAGAAAAAGAGAATGTTGAAGCTCTGATTACCAAGGGTGCCAAAGTTCTTATTATCTGCCCGCATGACGGTACCGCTGCTGCTGCTGCTGCAGACGAAGCCAGAGCTGCAGGCATAAAGGTCATTTCCTATGACCGCCTGATCCGTGAAACCGAAGCTGTTGATTACTATGTGACCTTTGACAGCATTGCTGTGGGAGAGGCTCAGGCCCAATACCTGGTTGACAAGGCTACCGGTAGTGGCAACCCGCTTTACCTGTATGCTGGTGCTGCCACTGACAACAACGCCTTCCTCTTCTTTGAGGGCGCCTGGAATGTCCTTCAGCAAAAGATTGCCGCCGGTACCTTCGTCATCAAGAACTCAAGCCAAGCTGTTGATCTACAGGGCAAGTCCACGCTGACCCGTGATGAGATGGGCAAAATCATTGGCCAGGTCACTACCAACTGGGACTTCACCGTCGCTAAGAATCTGGCTGAAGCCAATTTAACTATGGCTCCGGCTGCCGATAAGGGTAATGTATTTATCCTCGCGCCGAACGACGGTACCTCCCGTGCAATTGCAGACGCATTTGCTGACGACAATG
>JBAUBA010000193.1:0-7738 GCA_049676265.1 Atribacterota bacterium | reverse complement strand
CTCTTCGGGAATACCCTAAAAACGCACGGAGAGTGCCTTTAAACGCACTTCAGATTTCGAAAAAACGGCAATTACGACCCCCATTTTTGGCCTATTTTTACCTCCCCGAAATCCTAAAATCCTTATAAATAGCCACTTTCAGATTTTGAGATGATGGGATTTTAATTAAAAAAGTGCCATTTTTGAGGGGTATAAAGTATCAGTTAAGGCAAAATTTGCTCGTAGAAGTAATTCTCGCATTATTCTCTTGAAACCCTTATTATATAAGGCTTTCAAGAGGTTATTTTTCCACATGTTTTACACATTTTCCCCATTTATAACTAAATATGCTTAGTTTTAATCCCTTTGTCATTATGGCAGATTCTCCGCACTTGTATTTTGCAACTTTTTTCTCCAAAAAGAAGGATTTTTTAAACCTTTTGGCGTATTCATATTGGGAGTAAAGGGATCAAGTCTTGCAATGCAACAAAACAAATACAAAATAGGAGATGGTTCTTTGTTTGACACAATTTGTTTTATACCCCTTATTTTGATAAAATCGAAATATGAATAAAGAGATTGATGATTATATCAAGAAACAGAAATCACCACAAAAAGAAATTTGTCAGGAATTACGAAGGATTATTTTGGAAACGCTTCCTGGTGTAAAAGAAGAGATGAAATGGGGTGTTCCCGTATTCAATGAAGGCAAATTTTACATTGGCGCATTAAAAAACTCCACCAATCTTGGATTTTCGATTAACGGACTGACCAAAGAAGAAAAGAAGTTGTTTGAGGGTAGTGGCAAAACCATGAAACATATTAAGATTCATTCTTTACAGGATATTGATAAAGAAAAAATTATGAAATTACTAAAATTGGTCGCACAAAAATCAAGGTGTGAAAAACGATGCTTATGAAAAAAATTTATTTATTTATCATAATAATATTAGCTGTGGCGGTAGTTTGGTTTGTAAAGAACGAAAGGGCTTCTACGGAAATTTCTACCGAAAAAGGTTTAGAAATGTCGGTAAGCTCAATATCCCAGACAGATAATTTCTATAATATTCAAGTTGAATATCCGCAATTTGGAAATATTGCCGCAGCTTTTAACAACCATGTCTCATCATTGATTACTGGGGAGATTGTTACATTCAAGAAAAATGCGAAAGACAACTGGGATGCAAGAATAGCCACGACTCCTCCCAGCCAGACCATACCTGAAAATCCTGCAGCGCCATTTGATTTCATAGTCAATTGGAAACCAGTTCAGCTTAACCAAGAATACTTGAGTTTTGTTATAAATATATATTATTTCAGCGGCGGAGCGCACGGACTCGATGAGGTTTACGCCTTTAACTATGATATTATGCAAAAGAAAGAAATAACTATTAATGATTTTTTAGGTAATTTGCCACAAGCTTTGCAGAAATTGTCGCAAATTGCAGCTCAGCAGGTAACTTCGCAACTTCAATCCAGCGGTATACAGATAGATGATGTTTTAACATCAATGATTCAGCAGGGGACCAAGCCTACCTTGGACAATTACCATAATTTTAATTTTAATTACAATTCTCTGACAATCTATTTCCAGCAATATCAAGTGTCGCCGGGCTATGTAGGACCGGTTACTATCACGATTTTTAAAAATACACTGGATGAAAATTCTATAATGTCGGATTATCTAAAATAGTCCCGACCGAGGAACGAAAAGAAAAGGGGGCGGTTCTCCGTTCCTATCTACTATCTTAAAACCCTTTATTTATAACAATGTCATTAACTTAAGGTGTAAGTATTAATGAACTACCCCGCAGCAAGCTGACAGGGTATCTCCAATCAGGTCTGTTTCTATCTTATCTCAGCAAGCTCCAGGGGAATTAGACCTTAATAGAGATTAAAGTAAGCATTTTTTAATAATCCGTAATGGTTTTTTCAAAAGGCCTACCTTTTTTGAACATACCTTTAGCAGGAGTTTGTCATTTGTATCTTCAATTCTGTTTGAATATTCTAAAAACTTCTTTTGTTTACATTTGAATAAGTACCAGATAATTGCCCCTTAGTGCGTTTGTAATGTCGTCCATTACGTACCGGAAGGATGTTACTTGATATTTCTACTATAATTTTATCAAATATCTCTTTCTTCCTTCCCTTATCCTTTTCCAGTATAAAACGAATTAATTCTTCCTTCATAATTCCAATAGCAATATTTTTATTAATCTCCATTTTATACTTGTATTTTTGATGATTTTTAATATTAAACTCTAACTTAGCATCTAAAAGAATATCATGCATAACATTGCATAAATATACCGTAGCGTAAATATCCTGTTCAATCATAATAGGCTTGGTTCCTGTAAAATTTTCGATAAAAAACTTATTCTTTAACACATCATATGCAGTTTCTATTTCCCAGCGTAATCTATATAGATATACAATTTCAGATGTATTGAATTCTTCCATTGGAAGATTCGTAGCCAAAAATTCTATGTTACCATTATCTAATTCAAATCGCACAAATCTTAATTGTATAGAACCGGTCTTTGCTAATTTGTCAGCTGTTTGCGTTCCTTTATGTGGAGATAATCTGGATTTATCAAACATAATATTGACATATTCATCATCGGTAGTCATAGTAAGCTGTTCTTTTTTGAATACAGTTGCTCCAATTCGTATTAAAAAGCTTTCATGACGTTCCATCAAGTTAATAAAAAATTCACCAGAGGGGTATCCTCGATCAAAAATTACTATTCGAGGTTTCTCGCCGGTAATAGAGTCGCATTTATCAATATGTAAAAGCGCTTGCTTCCGTTCACTAAATTTCCATTTATTGATAGTGCAATCAATAATCATTTTATTTAGTAGATCAAAAAGACATGATATTCCAGCTTGCGCTTGTGGCTTGGCATTTTTGTGTGATGCATTTCCGTATAATTCTACGTTTTGGACAGTATTTGGCACATTAACAGATGAGCCATCTACCGCTAGGATAAGATAACCTTTTAATCTCTGAACCATAGTCGTATCCTGGTAAAAATTCCTTACATGGAAATCACTGAGTTCAAGAAAAACTTCTGGATTCAGTTTTTGACGCTGTTTTAGGTATCCGGGCTTAGATATGCTGATTTTAGATTTAATTGATTTGATAAAACTTCTTATCTCCATGGTAAGCGTACGTCCCTTTCTGCTCAAAATTGAAAGAAGAAGTTGATGTAATGGAAGTTTTCTCTTTCTAGTAAAATGAGAATCTTTAATTGCCTTACAATGTTTAATAAAACAAATTGTATTCGAATGGTTTATATCCATTGTAGCACGTAGATTAGAATGTTTCACTACCATCACATCCTTTTTGATTCATCGTCATCATAAACAAGACGAGGTTTCTTTTTTGCATATGCAGCTTTTAAATAGGGAATCTGATCTTCGGTGACTGGTCCAAGATAAGCTATTACTGTTTGTTTTACCTGCTTGTTTTCTCTTTTATTTTTAACTAGACTAGCATAATAATGGGCTTTACCAGCATATTTTTTGGTAAGAACCTTTATAAACAAACAAATCACCTCTCACTACAATGATATCACATAAAATATATTTATACAATAATCTTATAAAGTATTTCTCACTACATTCAAGACAAAAAGGACATCGGAAAAAACTGAACTAATAGTTGTTTCCGATGTCCTTTTTGTCTTGAATTCTTAAGTTAATGACATTGTTAAAAATAAAGGGTTTTAAGATAGTAAATAGGAACGGTGAACCGTCCCCTGTCACACTTCGATCTTTTATTTTTTTGCTGTTATTACATATTCCAAAAAATCAGGTACACTGTCTATTTTGAAAGCGTTGACTATAAATTCTCTGCATCCAAAAGCTATTTCATAATGTGCTATAGAAATCCCTATATCAAGCCATTGAATATCATAATCTAATTTTTCCCCAGAATATTTTGCTGCCCTTTTAATAAAGAAATGCGCATCACCATTTGCAGTAATCATTACTCTCCAAGGTTGTTTGTTTGAGGCACTGGGCGCTAACCTTACCATTTCTAAAGCTTCTCTTATATCGGGATCTTTAATATTATGATTAAAATTTTCATCGAAAAATAGCTCATCAAAATTTATCCTTGAATCGCTTTTGGCAAAAGTTCTAATCATTTTATCGCTTAATGAACTTTTTTTGCTGCTATAACCTACAGGTGATATTATGGGGATAATTTCATCTGGTGAAAGTTTTATGTCTTTGCTTAGTTTTTTTCGGTTAAATGTTCCTCCAAGCCAGCACGTACCCAACCCGTTTTGCTCTAAATATAAGAGAAGCCTTTCAAATACATATCCACAATCAAGCATTATATCTCTACTTTTTTTGCTTGTTACTATGAGAAAAGCAGGTGCATTTTTAATGATACCGTAGGTGCCTATCCTGCCAGAAATATTTTCACCAATTTCAATTAATTGTATTTTTATTTTGTTGCCATTAATGCCAACTAAATTTTCATTGTTATTTAAATAATTAATTATTTTTTCTTTGTCAATAGCCGATATTTTTTCGCCTGTATATGTTCTAATTGATTTTCTTGTTTTCATGGAATCTTTTTGTATTGTATTTTTCATTAATAATTTTCCTTTTGTTTTATTTTTTATTAATGTCCTATTAAAAAACTCACCTATTTCAACTAAGGAAAGTGGTGTGAATCTCTTAATGAGATAGATGGCCAAAGAGCGATTTGGAATTAGAATATTATCACTTGAATCAAGTTATGTCAAAAGTTTTTTTATAGAAAGAAAAAAATAATAAATAAAGAAGTGTAAAATATAATAAAAAGGTGTAGACTTACCTATATATAAGATTAGTTTAGGATAAGCATAAGAATCTATAAAGATATACCACAAGGAAAATTAGTGGTTAATTTTCGAAACTTCACCTAGAGTCATGCACAGACGAAGTAGTTCGCAAAACATGCCAATTTGGGAGCACAAACGAAATAGTTCGATTATTTTAAGTTGAAATGCTTAGGAGATTTGCCTTGTTTTTTACACACACACTGCAATCGTATCTGGGTCTGCCAAACAGATGTAAATGAAAGAAAATGACAAAATCAAAATGAAATTAAAGGAAAACTTATGAAAGCGATTGTATGCACAAAATACGGGCCGCCGGAAGTGCTTCAGCTCAAAGAAGTAGAAAAACCTATTCCCAAGGACAATGAAGTACTGCTAAAAATTCATGCGGCAGCAGTAACAGTCTCGGACTGTATAGTTCGCAGTGGCAAAGTAAATATCTTGCTATGGATTCCCATGCGCATATTTATTGGTTTTAGAAGACCAAGACAACCTATACTGGGGTTAGAGTTATCCGGACAAATTGAAGCAATAGGCAAAGATGTAAAACGATTTAAAAAAGGTGACCAGGTTTTTGCATTTACCGGCAAGCGTTTTGGTGCTTATGCCGAGTACACTTGTCTGCCGGAAGACGGATTGTGTATGCCTGCTGACTGTATTATGGCATTAAAACCGTCCAATGAGACCTATGCGGAAGCCGCCGCTGTTCCTTCCAGGGGAACTTTAGCCTTGTATTTTCTGAGAAAAGGAAATATCCAGAACGGACAAAAAGTTCTTATCTATGGAGCTTCCGGAGGAGTAGGTACTTTTGCGGTACAGCTTGCCAAGTACTTTGGGGCAGAAGTTACCGGAGTATGTAGTACTACGAATTTAGAATTAGTGAAATCGCTGGGAGCTAACAAGGTAATTGATTACACCAAAGAGGATTTTACAAACAGTGGGGAATCTTATGATTTTATTTTTGATGCCGTTGGAAAAAGATATAGCTCAAAACTACAGTGCAAAAAAGCGCTAACTCCGAACGGAAAATACATATCAGTCGATGATGGAACACCTAAGTTATATCTTGAAGATTTAATTTTACTCAAAGAGCTGATTGAAGCGGGAAAGATAAAATCGGTCATAGATAGACGCTATCCCCTGGAACAAATTGCCGAGGCTCACAGATATGTCGAAACAGGTCACAAAAAGGGAAATGTCGTAATAACCGTGGGACATAACGACAAAATTTAATAAATTAAGGGGAATTAAAATGACAAACAATACGTCAAGAATTTTAGGAGTTGCATTTCTTCTTCAGGCAGTTACATCTTTGATCAGTGGAACGATTCTGCGTCAGTCATTGATTGTGCCTGGAAACATAAGTGAAAGTATGATCAATATTGCGAATAATACTTTGCTGATGAGGGCAAATATTTTAGTTGATATACTCACTGCCCTTGGAATCATCTTTTTAGGAGCCATTCTTTTTATAACCCTAAGGAAACAGAACGAAAAAATAGCTCTTGTTGCCCTGGGATCTTATATATTAGAAGCGGCGCTACTTGCTGCCAGTAGAATAGCAGCTTTTTCTCTCTTACGCATAAGCCAGGAATATGTAACAGCTGGACACCCTGTCTTTTTGCAGACATTAGGGAACCTGGCACTTGAATCAATGGATTTTGTCGGAATAACGCTGCATATGTTAGTTTTTTGTCTTGGTGGAATCCTTTTTTATTGCCTGCTCGACAAATCAAGAATTGTTCCACGCGCTCTGTCTCTCTGGGGTCTAATAACGGTTTTTCCTATGCTGATAGCAACACTGTCTGCAATATTTGGCTATAAATTGCCATCTTTCCTATACTTTCCCTATGTCCCCTTTGAATTCGTCATCGGAGTTTGGATTTTATTGAAAGGCATAAAGGATCAACCGCGAGACAATGTTTTGGCCAATTTATAAAAATACTATCAATTACATAATGAAGGGTACACAAATAAAAGCAATTGTATACACAAAATACGAACCACCTGAAGTTCTTCGGCCCAAAGAGGTGAAAAAAACCACTCCCGGAAAAAATGAGCTATGCATAAAAATTCACCCGACAGCAGTAACAGCAAACAATATCTTTGTCCTATGTCTAAAAGAATTAATATTTTTACTCTGATCTTAACAAATAACACTAAAAATGAGAATAATAGGAACAGCTTGGGATGAGCAATCGGGAGAGGGTTCAAACATTGATATGTCCTTCTAAATAAGATGTTGCTTCTCCGGAGATTTTCACCATTTCACCTAAATCAGCACAAAAGAGTTTTCCGCCTCTTTCTGATAATTGCAAAGCCACGAATTCATTTTTACCTAACACCCTTTTCCAATATGGTACTAAAGTACAGTGAGCAGAACCGGTCACCGGGTCTTCATCTATCCCTACCTTTGGTGCAAAAAATCTTGATACGAAATCTACTTCATTTCCTTTGGCTGTTACGATGATCCCCAATCCATCCAGTTTTTTTAACTCATCCATATTTAAATCTAGACTCATTATTTCTTGTTCTGTTTCAAACACCGCCATATAGTCTCTTGATTGGAATACCTCATTGGGTCTCTTTCCTAAACCTTTAATAAGCGCCTCTGGAGCTTCACACTTTTCTCCTTCTCTGGAAGGAAAGATCATGGTCAATAAACTTCCTTCCCTGTATACTTCCAACATGCCACTTTTGGTATGAAAGATTACCTTCATGATCGTTTTATCCAGATAAGTAAATATGACATAAGCACTCGCTAAGGTAGCATGTCCACATAAGTCGACTTCCCCTTTGGGAGTAAACCATCTCAATTCATATTCATGGTCCTTTTTCACAAAGAAGGCAGTTTCAGATAAATTATTTTCTGCTGCAATGTCTTGCATTAAATCATCTTTGATCCATGCTGCTAATGGGCATAC
>JBAUBA010000192.1:0-1997 GCA_049676265.1 Atribacterota bacterium | reverse complement strand
TAAAATTATCTTCGCTATTAATGTTTTTATATAAAAATATTCCTCCGCCGATTATTATTACTATTAATAACAAAATTATGGTAATTTTTTCTTGATTCGAAAAGTTAAACATTTTTAAGCTCTCCTTACTTTTTTCGTATCGCGTATTGCGTATCGAGTATCGCGTGAAGAAAATCAGTTTTCAGTTATCGGTATATAGCCAAAAATATAAAACGAAAAGCGCAAAACGTTATAATTAATTTACCAATTTACCGATTAATTGGGGAATTGGTCAATTGGTAAATTGGTTAATTACTGTCAAAATATCTCTTTGCTTCGCCGACAGTATATAGTGATCCGGTTATACATATTAAATCATCTTCTTTGGAATTCGACAGAGCGTAGCTTATAGCCTGGGGAATATTTTCTGTAATAATTATTTTATTCTCATCTATATACTGTGCCGCTTCTTTAGCGATTGTCTGAGGAGAAGCTGCCCGAGGGTTTTTTGCCTTAGTTGCAATAATTAAATCTGCGTTAGGTGCTAATATTTGTACCATTCTTTTGTAATCTTTGTCAGCAAAAATAGCTAATACCAAAATAAGCCGGTGATAAGAAAATATCTCTTTCAGGGCATCTCGCACTACCTTTACTCCACTGGGATTATGTGCCCCGTCTAATACCAGTGTAGGATTATTCTGAATGATTTCCAATCTCCCGGTCCATTTAACTTTTTCCAAGCCGTCTCTTATTGCTTTTTCGGAAATATTTATTCCCCTGATTTTAAGAGCTTCTACAGCCATAATGGCACTGGCAGCATTATCTGCTTGATGTCTACCCAACAAGGGAGTATGAAGATTTTTATAATTACGATAGATTCCTTTAAAATCGAATACTATGCCCTTAATATCAGGTTTTACTATTTTGTAGCTTATTTCTCTTCCTGTACTGTAAATAAGGGAATTTTTCTTATCGGCTATTTTCTTGATTTCATTATATACCTCTTCATATTGTTTGGAGGATATTACAATCCCCTCCGGTTTAATAATTCCTCCCTTTTCCCTGGCAATTTCTTCTAAACTGTTTCCCAATTTATCCATATGGTCATAATCGACATGGGTAATGACTGAGACTAAAGGTTCGCAAACATTTGTGGCATCTAATCTTCCGCCTAATCCTACTTCTAAAACTAAAAAGTCTACCTGTTCTTCATAAAAATAGAGAAAAGCCAGAGAAGTTATAACTTCAAAGAATGTGGGATGACCGTAGGAAGGTGTATTGGCAACCTTTTCTATGGAAGGTTTGATTCTTTCTAATAACTCACATACTTTTTTCCTATTTATCGGTTTGTGATTAATTTTAATTCTTTCAGTAAAATCAATCAGGTGAGGAGAAGTATACAGACCAACTTTATAACCATCAGATTGAAGGATTGAACTAATTAAAGAAGATGTTGACCCCTTTCCATTTGTCCCGGCAACATGAATTATTTTTAGTTTTTTATGAGGTTCGTCTAAAAGATAAAGTAAATGGTTTATGTTTTTCAATCCTAATTTTATACCGTATTTAGTTAAATCATAAATATAATCTAGTGCCTTGGTATAAGTCGTCACATTTACCTCTTTAAATTAGTCGATAGCGAATAGTGAATAGTTGAAGACACGTCACACCGTGCCTTTACTTTTTTTGTAGGGGCACAATGAATTGTGCCCTTCCTGTTTTATTATCTTTTGTTCTTCTTTGGGCGTATGCAATACGCCCCTACATTTTTTTTGATTTCGTCTCTGCTTTACTGTGGGCACGATGCATCGTGCCCCTACCTCTGAATTCTAATTTTCTTCACGCGATACTCGATACGCGATACGCGATACGAATTACTATTCATTTAAAGGATTTTAAGTTATTTTCCAATCTTTCTTTGATATCCCTTAAATCATCTGCTTTATCTCTTTCTTTTTTAACAATATCTTCCGGAGCCCTGGATAGAAAATCTTTATTATTTATTTTTTTGAAAATTA
>JBAUBA010000191.1:0-2776 GCA_049676265.1 Atribacterota bacterium | reverse complement strand
GGAAAAATTATAGAACTTTTAAGAGAAAAGAAAGAGGAAGAAGTTGATAAACTGAGGGTAAAATTTAAGGGAAATGAGGAGAGTCTTCAGAAAAAATATAATAGGCTCCTGGAAAAGTTGTCAAAAGAGGAAACGGATACAAAAACTGTCACCACAGAAAGCGTTTTATCGATTGGCGCTACTGTGCTTGGGGCATTTCTGGGAAGAACAAAAGTAGGAAATTTAAGCAGTGGCATGACCGGCTTGAGAAGGGCAAACAGAATTTTTAAGGAGAAAAAAGATGTCAGTTTTGTAAAAAATCAAATTGAAGAGCTTACTAAAGATATTGAAAAATTAGAAGGGGAACTTAATGAAAAAATAGTAGAAATTTCTGAAAAATTTAATATAGACAATTACGAAATTGAGACCCTTAGCCTTCAACCAAGGAAAACTGATATTTCTAATCTAAGCGTTTCTCTTCTTTGGGAATCAAAATAAATATATTAGAAAATCGTTTCATTTTAATTAATATTTGTAAAAATAAAAATTAAAAGGAGGGTGTAAGTAATGTTTAAAGAATTTAAAGAATTTGCCATGCGGGGGAATGTGATTGACATGGCAGTTGGTATCGTCATTGGTGCTGCCTTTGGTACTATTGTGAAATCACTTGTTTCTGATATCATTATGCCACCTATCGGTCTGCTGTTGGGCAAAGTTGATTTTGCAAATCTTTTTGCAGTCTTAAAACAAGGTGAGGCAGTTGCTGGTCCCTATGCTTCTCTTGCTGATGCTCAGGCAGCCGGAGCAGTTACGATTAACTACGGTGTGTTTATAAATACACTTATAAGCTTTATAGTCATTGCTTTTGCAATATTTATGGTTATCCGTAATATGAATAAGCTCAAGAAAAAAAAAGAAGCCCCTCCGGCTGAACCAACAACCCAGGATTGCCCCTACTGCCTGACAAGTATTCCAATTAAAGCCACACGCTGTCCACATTGCACTTCTGAATTGGTGGCAGAATAAAGATAATCATTTTGAATAAAATAGTGAATAAAATAGGGACAAACACCTATTTTTTATCTATATCATTTTAAAAGAAGATTTTAGAATATTTTTCAGTTTATTTAAAATGAACGGAAGTCAGCTTTGGATTTTAGCTCAACTAAAAAGCCAGATTTAGTTTTGATCGTTATGGAATTTTTCCAATACGATTTTATTCTAAGCCTGGCTTTATTATTAGAACAACTTTGATTTAGGAATTTATTATTCATTATCAGGATATGAAAGATCCTCTTTAACAATCCTATCGCAATATCGCCCTTGGCAGTGAGGCATCTATCTAACCAAGCATTTCACCTTACTTTCTTTGGCTGAGATTGCCACCCCTGCTTTCGCTGGGGCAGGCTTACCTCGCTCGTCGCAATGACATACAACCCTTTTTTTTCAAGGCTTTCAGACCCCCTTCAGGAATGCCTTTTTAACGCACGTAGAGTGCCTTTAGACGCGCCTCAATTTTCGCAAAATGGCAATTTACTACCCTGTTTTTGGGGTATTTTTGCCTCCCTGAAATCATGAAACCCTTACAAATAGGCATTTTCATTTTTTGAACATCCGAAATTTTAGTTAAAAAAGGGCGATTTTCGAGGGGTAAAGTATAGGTCAACTCAAAGAAACGCGACTACGAGCATCCTGGGCGATTTTTTCTCAAAACCCTTATTATGTAAGGCTTTTAGGAGTGCCTAAAAAGAGGGCTTTTGCTTGCTTTATAGAATAATAGGACTTGCGAGAAAGTGCGGATAGTAATAATTTGCAAAAAAGATGTAAAAAAATATTTACGCTTTAATTTAGAATTTTTTCTCTATATTATAAAATTTTTCTATTATATATTTTCGTCAATATCTTACAAAGCAAAGCGAAGTTACTATTTCAGACAGGCGAGACGCCTGTCCTACGACGGGGGGGGGTTAAACGGGTTCGATGAATCGAACCCCTACATGAAATTTGCTAAAGGACTTGTACTGAAAAGATATTATTAAATTTCATTAATTTTTAAGATTAGGTCTTTGTGGGTTTTGGTTAGGGCGGCCAGTTCCTGGTTAGATTTTTTTAGATTAATCATCAGCTCCTGGACTTTTTTTGAATCTTTAAGAACTGCCGGGTCGCATAGTTGGGCTTCTGTGTTAGTTTTATTTTTTTCTAAATTTTTTATTTCTTCTTCAACCGATTTTAATTGATCCAGAATATCTTTATTCTGTCGGTAGGTACGATTTCGTTCTTCTGCTTCTTCCCGTTTTTTTAGCTTATTTAAAGTTTTTACTTTTGGTTTCTGTTGCTCCGCTCTTTTAACAGGCAAACCGCTATTATTAGTTTCTGTTAACAATCGATTTCGTTTTTCTATAAAGTAGGAATAGTTTCCGGGATAATTATAAATCCGCCCGTAACGTATTTCAATTACCCGAGCTATTAGATTGTCCAGAAAGTAACGGTCATGAGAAACAATTAATATAGTCCCCGAATATTTTAATAAAGCTCTTTGAAACAATTCTTTTGTAGTTATATCCAGGTGATTGGTCGGTTCATCGAGTATTAAAAAATTAGATTCCTGCATCAGGATTTTTGCCAGAGCCAGTCGGGATTTTTCTCCTCCAGAGAGAACGCTAATCGGTTTATAAATAGCATCACCGGAGAAGAGAAAGGCTCCTAACAAATTTCTCCTTTCTCCGGAAGTCATAGAACTTGATTCGTCAGATATTTCCTCCCAGACAGTATTGTTATAGTTGAGATTTTGGGAGCT
>JBAUBA010000190.1:0-3758 GCA_049676265.1 Atribacterota bacterium | reverse complement strand
TGACTCTTTCGACATACCCCTTCTTCTCCATCGCCTCAAATACTTCCTGGGACATGCCCAAGCTAACTCCTCCAGAACCAGTAAAGTCACGCACTACCCATCGCTTCTCCGGGTTCTGAAGCATTTTCCTCAGCACAAGAGAAGCCTTGTCCGCAAAAATATTTTTCATTTTATAAGCTTTTCGCATAATATTCACCTACTTATTTATGTTCACTATTTAATGAACATTATATATTAAGTGAACATTAATTGCAAGTATACTAAAATCCTAAAATATTTCCGGGGAAATCTTTGGTAAAAATATATCAGGATTAGAATCAGCATTCAGAATATTATAATTTCTTAAAATATGAGCAAAGCGTTGAGAAAATCAATTAAAAGTAACCGAATTATTGAGCTGGCAATCGAGTAGCCGGGGTCTTACGACCCCAAGCCCTCACAGAACTGGACGTGCCTTATTAAGGCATCCGGCTCTTCACTCCATTATTCACATAATATAGCTGTTTCCCATTCCTAAGTCGAATATTCTTACATAGGTCTTTGCTCTCGGTAATGGATACTTTTCCAGAAACAAATTAAATTTATCCCAATTAAAACTCTTACGCTGACTTCTTCTGTTTAACCACTTATATAGCAACCTTTTGACTTCATCAATAAAATTATTCACCGCATTTCGATTATCCGTTATTCCATAATATCGGCAATATCCTTGTAACTTAATTTTCAATTCATTCATGAAGTTCTTAATGGGCATGTTTCTGTTCGCCCTTATCCATATTTTACAACGAAGCAAACTAGCTCTATATTTCTCCTTGCTAGTTTTCCGCTTTACCCGCTTTGCTCCATTCTTGCTTCTACCCATGTAATGGGTAAAACCTAGAAAATCAAATGAGTTACCTCCCCTACATCCTCCTGCCTTATCTTCATTATGGTGGTCTTTCCCCAAAGAAATAATTTTTGTCTTTTCCTCTGCTACTTCCAGATTGAATATTTTAAGTCGCTCTATCATCTGTGCATAGAATTCTTTAGCATCTTCCTCATATTGAAAGCAAAAGACTGTGTCATCAGCATATCTAACCATGTAGGCCATACCTCTACAGCCTTTCCTGATTCTCTTCTCAAACCATAGGTCTAATACATAGTGCAGGTATAAATTTCCAAGAATCGGTGAAATAACGCCGCCCTGAGGTGTTCCCTCCGGTGTATCATATTTCATACCAGCCTCTATTATACCTGAACGCAGAAATCTAGCTACCAGTCTAAGTATATTAGGGTCTGATATTCGATGCTGTATAAACTTCTTTAACCATTCATGGTCTACGTGTTCAAAGAACCCCTTTATATCTGTATCCACTAGGTAGTTAATTTCTTTCTTGTTAAGAATCTTATTGAGTATCTTCAATGCATCGTGACAGCCCCGATTTGGTCGAAAACCAAAGGAACACTCCAAGAAATCTTGCTCATATATTGCGCTTAGTATCTTGGCTAGTGCTGCCTGTACCAGTTTATCTTCGTATGAGGGTATTCCCAATGGTCTTTTCTTATGAGTACCCATTTTGGGAATATATGCTACCCTTGCCGGTTGAGGTTTGTAAGCTTGCCTTTTCATGCGATTAATTAAATCTTTTACCTGGTCATCTAGATTTACTTCGTATTCGTCTTTGGTTACCAGGTCTACCCCTGCCGCCTTCTTCCTGTTCATTTCCTTGTGGCATTCTTTTATGGTATCTTCATTGATGAGATGTATCAGCGATGTAAACTTTTCTCTAGGTCGACTCTTTGCTATCTCTGCTATCCTTTCCAGTTTCGTTTCCATACTTTGTCTACCTCCGTGTGTAGTATATGTGTCTCTTTCAAGGTCAATGTTGTGTTACCGCCTTCCCTCCACAGGTATTACCCTGCCTCTACGGTACTATGCAGTAATCTGACTCCCTAACCGCTTTTGACCTCCTTGCTTTGTTATCGCTTGTCAGTCTTACTTTCTCTGAGTAAAGAACCGTTAGGGTCTCCCAAGTTGATGCATCATAACCGTGTGTAGCATGCCAAGGTCACTGACCCCGGGGAAGCCAATATATACTCGCATATCGCATATACCGGTATTGTTTTCTACTCGGTTGACAGTATCAACCTTCCCAATTGGGATTTCGAGGCTCTATCCCTTCAGCTTTCGCTTTCGGCCTACTACCTTACTGTCTACGCTTAACGCAATAGGTTACCCTATTTCGCCCAAGACTCGCTATGAATGGTTTGCTAAACCTTATTCAGTGGGATTCCCACCCACTATATAATGCACCCTTAGCTTGGCGCACCAACCGTCCCCCGTTCTATGTCAATTCGCAAAATATAGATTTTTTCATTTGCCGATAATATTTCTATTTGCAGGATAGAATTCTTTCAATAAGCCTATATAATCAGGTAATTTTTGCAAATCAGGTATCCAAAATTCGAAAGTGATTCCATTACATTTTTCATAATAATTATTATCTAATGTATAGGTTTTTCTGAATTTACAATTACCGTTTTTTTCATTATGGCAATGTTGACATTTCCCGTGTTCCCCGATAAAGACATCTTTAATGAAGGCCGGTGAATTTTCAATATATTCACGATGCTTATCGATTTTATTCAAGAGGAGTCGAAGAACAATGTTGTCTTCCTTAATATATATACGCGCAGCAACCTGTTTATTTCTTACTCCAATTTTCGAATAGACAATCATATACTTACCCCAGCATGAGCCACTGCCGATATTCCCACCATAACTGTAACCAAGTTTTGAAATCTCACTGTCAAATGCTATTATAAAAGACTTGTTATATGATGATATAAAGTTAAATCGTTCTTCTTCTAAAATAATCCTCATAACCTTTTGCCTCACTTAAAAAACGAAAATACTTATTTTGTAACATCTTACTATTACAAAAAGTTAAGGGGTCTTGCAATGTCACTTTTTATCTTCCCGCTTTAAATTTTTTGTCAAACAAAGAACCGTCCCCCGTACTACTCCAGACAGTATCTGACTCCTTATTCACTTACTTCATTCACTTACTATCCTCCGGTCAAAAATCAACCTTTTCTTTCGTTATATATAAAATAATCAAAATCTGCATGTTTTCTCTTTCCTGACAGGTCCTGACATGCTACACCAACAAACATACCCGTAAATCCCAAGGGAATAGCCCCTTCATCCGATAGCAATTTACTCTCAAGTTTGGGTCCTATCGGCTGCCAATTTTCCCGATCAATTGAATAATAAAATTGGATAATCCCGCCGTCCATCTCAACAGAAAGATACACTCTATGAGTTGTTATTATGATTTCCGGTGAAACCGGCATTTCCATTCGGCCTTCTTTGAAGATAATGCTCCCCAAGGTATTGCTTCCTGAATGTTCACCCCTGCTCATGCGGAGGTAATACTGGTTCTTTTCATTGTATCTCAGTATAAGTCCGGCCATTTGTTGAAAGTTATCCGGGCTGAATTCAAGGCAAGTTTCTGAGTAGAATCGGAGGTTCTGTACTCTCCGTGCAATCAAGCTTTGCCGGAAGGTCGAACTAATAGATTCCTGTCCATAAAGCCTTAACCATCCTGGCCTGGCTTTAAGGGAAATAAACTCATCCGCCGGAATTCTAAGAGAATGGTATTCCGGGGCAAGTTCTCTCTCTTCAAAATCATCATATTTTTCAACCAGGGGAACAACTTCCGAAGCATCCTCTACATTGCTTTCCTTTCCCGAAAAGAATACCCTGTCTTCCGGAA
>JBAUBA010000189.1:0-3746 GCA_049676265.1 Atribacterota bacterium | reverse complement strand
CTGGTCAGGGGGAAACCACCTGGGAAACTCTTTCTCAGGAAGCATCTGAATACCTGGAAATGGCTGTAAACAAAATGGAAGAGGCGATTAAAACTTACCAGGGAGTTAATTACCCCAATAAAGAACTGTGGGTTGAAGCGATCGATTATGCTGAAAAAGCTATTGAGGCAGACCCTGATTTTATCGAAGCACATTACTATCTTGCCCAGATTTATCAATATACTAATTGGTATTATCGAGAGGCAAGAGAGTGGGGGAAATATATTGAACTTATTCAAAAAAGAGAAGTAATTTCTCCGGAAGCCGAGCAAAAATTAGCTTTTGCCTATTATCGATTGGGATATTCGGCTTATGAAAGGGAAGATTATGATGGCTGCATCATGTATTTGCAAAAAGCAGTTGAGTTTGACCCAAAAATGATCGAAGCACACTATTGGTTAGGCCGGGTATTCTATGAAATTGGTGGGTTGAATAATTCTCTTTCTTTCTGGCAAAAGGTGTTAGAGATCGATTACTATTATCCGCGGGCTCAATATTTTTATACTAAAGTAGAAAATTCTATAAAATATGGGAAACAAGCATATTCTTATTATGAAGCGGGATATAATCTTTATGAACAAGGGTTATTTGAGGAGGCACTATACGAGTACCGTCAAGCAGTTAGATACAATTCTGATTTTTCTTCAGCTTATTATTGGCTGGGCAGAATTTATTATGAGCGGGGTAATTATCAGGAAGCTGCGAGTAATTGGAAAGTGGTTTTGCGCTTGGAACCGGAAAACACAAAGGCAGAGTATTGGCTAAGGCAGGCGGAAAAGCAATTAAAATAAAACAGTATATAGTATCGAGTATATAGTGAAGAGTAGCGTAGAGCAGATAGCGAATAGTGGTTAGAAATACAGTGATAAGTAATGAGTGATGAGTAATAAGAAAGGAGTTAGCTAGTTTACCAGTTGAAATACAGGTTACAAGATGGAATAATTGACCAATTAGCCAATTGACCGATTGACCAATTGAAGATGGGAAATTAGTTAACCAGATATATTAGTTACCCGGTTTGCGAGTTACAAGGTTGGAAAAAGAAGTAAATGATATATCATGGGCTACATTGACTGGATGACTGGTAGACAGGTGGACCGGTAGACTGGTAGACCACAAGACTCATCGATTAAAAATAATTGGAGAATCGGGTAATTGGCCAATTGGAGAATTGGTTAATCGGTGAATTGACTAGTTGGTCAATTGATTTAATTTGCTATTCCCATTACTTAAAAGATATAATAAAAATAGAACTATCTGAATTTATGAAAGCTAAATTTTGTAAAATAATCACTTTCTTAAATTGAAATTATTAAAAGTGAATAAAATGATATTTTGATTTTGGATGGATTAGGGAGAAAATAAAATGAGAATTGCTTTTTTTACTAATTGTTACAAACCGCTGGTTAATGGAGTTGTTACCTGTATATCTTCATTAAAAGAAGCTTACGAAAGAAAAGGGCATGAGGTTTACGTCTTTGCTCCCAGGGTAGAGGATTATATTGACCAAGAGAAAAATGTATTCAGATACAGGTCAGTAAACATAACCAATAAAGTGAAATATCCTCTTCCCATACCTTTATCCTTTAAAGTAAAAAAGGTTATAAACGAATTTAACCCCGATATCGTTCATATTCATCATCCTTTTTTACTTAGCTCTGCAGCCATAATGTATGGCAAAAAATTAGGTATTCCCAAAATATTGACTATTCACACTCAATACGAACAGTATGCTTATTATGTTTCCCCCGTACCAGAAAGAGTAACTCATGAAGCAATCAAGATGATCATTTTTAATTTAGCTTATAAAACTGATTGTATAACTACTCCGTCTGACTCAATGAAAAAAATCATAGAAAATTATGGAATAAAAAATAGAATTGAAGTTATTCCCAATGCAATACATTTGATTTCTTTTAAGGAAGATGATGAATTGAAAAGGACAGAAATTAAAAAAAAATACAATCTGAAAGAAGATGATAAAATAATTCTCTTTGTGGGTAGGATAGCTTCAGAAAAGAGTATAGATAAGGTTATTAAAGCATTAGCAAAAATTACAAAAAGAAGCATCGGTAAAGAAAAGTTATTAATAGTAGGTAATGGTCCGGCCATGGACGAACTAAAGCAGCTTACCCGAAGCTTGAATGTAGAAGAAGATGTAATATTTGCAGGTACAGTAAGCCATGAAGAAATTCAGCATTATTACAAGATGGCTTATGTATTTACTATTGCTTCTACAACAGAGACTTTTGGAATAGTAACCATAGAAGCCTTAGCTTCCGGAGTTCCCGTCGTGGCGGTTAAAGCTCCGGGAGCAGCAGATATACTGACAGATGGGCTGGATGGACTGTTAGTTGATGACGATGTAGAAAAAATTGCTAATGCCTTAGAAAAAATTATTAAAGAACCAGAATTAAGGGAAAAGCTTTCTCTGGGAGCGTTAAAAACTTCAGAAAAATATAGTATTAATAAAATATCTGAAAAAATGTTAAATCTCTATCGGGAAGTAATAAAGATAAAAAATTCTGAAACAAAAGAGAAGAAAAATTTTATAAAAGATATGCTAGCCATAAATTACGAGGGGAAGATAAAAAATGAAAAATAGAACTTTAAAAAATGCTATTTTAGCATTGTTATTATTTTTAGTTTTAACTTGCATGGTGCAAGCAGCCCCTACGACGATGATGCCATCTGAAATAATCAACGAATCTATTGAAGTCTTAAAGGAGATGTCAACATCAGAGGATAGCGGAGCATTCGGAGCGCTTTTAAAAGAAGCAGAAGGTATAGCCATCTTTCCTTCGATAATTAAAATAGGATGGGGAATTGGCGGGCAGTACGGAAAGGGTATAATATTCAGAAAAGATAGCAGGGTAGGGATATGGTATGGTCCTGCTTTTGTAAAGATTAAAAGTATAAGTGTCGGTCCCCAGATAGGCATTCAATCAATCGCCCTGGTTTTAGTTATTTCCAATGAACGAGGAATGGAAGGATTTATGGAAGATAATTTTACTCTGGGCGGTACCGCCAGTATTGCCGCAGGTCCATTGGGAAGGTCTCTTTCAGCAGATACAGATTATAAGTTTAAAGCTTCAATATATTCTTATTCTATAAGTAAGGGAGCTTATATCGGGGCTTCTTTTCAGGGCTCAGCTATCCAAGAGGACAGCGAGGCGAATGAATTATTTTATAGGAAGAGCATGTCTAATAGTTCTATATTAGGAAATAGGATTACCATAAATCCGGCAGTGCTGAAGCTATTACTTCTGATTAAGAAAATCAGCAAATAATATAAAATAAAAAGATATAGTTAAGAAATATTAATTTTTATTTGACAATTCTAAGTTTATTGTGCTAATATTAGCTTGGGGTAGTATACTTATAATTAATTAAATTAACAGATATGGGGAAAATAGTATATTAACATTAACTAAAATTATTAAAAAATTTGCAAATTAATGTCTAAAATCGCTTGATTTAGGGAATATAATAATAAAGAAGAGATTTTATTATCCTAATTAATGTAATGTAAAGAGATAATATTATTTATTACAGGGAGGTGACCTGAATAAGAAAAGTTCCAAAAAGTTGAAAAAGGTAAACTGACCGAAAGGTCAGGGCGCAAAGTCCTGGGTTTAAGGTACTTATGTACTATGATTGCCAGACTTCCGGCTTTTTGTTTATATAGACTGGAATGCGAAGCTTAA
>JBAUBA010000188.1:0-7160 GCA_049676265.1 Atribacterota bacterium | reverse complement strand
CATGGGCAGTCCTCGAATTTGCTTTAGTTGCAATTTTCATTCCGGTAAAGCCTGCTAATCCGGAACAAATTGCCCCCACCACAAAAGACAAGCTGGTGATAGGGCTCCTCAGCCATCCCAGTATAAGGCTAACTATAATAATAAAAAATACTAAAATGCTATATTCTCTTTTTAAAAAAGCCATGGCTCCCTGTTCAATCATATTTGATATTTCTATCATTAATTCATTTCCCGGCTTTTCTTTCATTACCTTTAGAGAAAGAAATAGGGCAAATATAAGGGCAATTATACCACTTAGGGGGATTAACAGTTCAATTTGCATAAATTATTTATCCTTTCTTTTTATTTACTTTTAATTTACATTTCATTTTCTTTTTTAGGCGAATAGGGGTGTATTCAATACACCCCTATAACCTGTACTTTAAATTTTGTTTTATATTTTGTTCTTTTTGTTTATTGCTATATACTATCTTCCAATATAGCCTTTAATTGGAGAATTGGCCAATTGGTGAATCGGTGAATTTTTTTGTATCTCTATTTTTTTTCTTTTAATACCGCTTGGGCAGCTGCCAATCGGGCAATAGGAACTCTAAAAGGCGAACAACTAACATAATTTAATCCCACAGAATGGCAAAATTCTACCGATTGTGGTTCCCCGCCATGTTCTCCACAAATACCTACCTCTAAGTTAGGACGGGTTTTCCTTCCTAACTTTGTACCCAGCTTAACCAATTTTCCAACTCCTTCGCGATCTAATACCTCAAAAGGATTATCTTCTAAAATTTTATCATCAACATATTTTAATAAGAATTTCCCTTCAGCATCATCCCTACTGATACCAAAAGTTGTCTGAGTTAAATCATTGGTACCGTAAGAAAAGAATTCAGCATCTTCCGCTATCTTATCAGCAGTCAAGGCAGCACGGGGCAACTCAATCATCGTCCCCACTTTATACTCTAATTTTACCCCTGAAGATTTAATCTTTTCATCGGCAATTTTTCTGGTTCTTTTACATATCGGTCTAAATTCGTTTACATGACTTACCAGAGGAATCATTATTTCAGGTTTTACATTTATGCCCTTTTTAGTTAATTCTATCGCGGCATCAATGATTGCTTCTACCTGCATATCATATATTTCCGGATATAATAAGCCTAATCTGCATCCTCTAAGTCCCAACATAGGATTCATTTCGTGCAAAGATTTAATTATTTCTAATAACTTTTCCTTCTTGGCAAGTTCTGCTGAATCACTGTTTTTTAATTTTAAAGTAGTTACTTCTATTAAAGTATCTTCCAGGTTCGGTAAAAACTCGTGAAGCGGTGGATCAAGAAGTCTGATAATTACCGGTAGCCCTTCCATAGCTTTTAAAATGCCCAAGAAATCACCCTTCTGCACAGGCAGTAATTTTTCTAAGGCCTCTGCTCTGCTTTTTAGGGTATCGGACATAATCATTTTTTGTACAATAGGTAAGCGATCTTGTTGCATAAACATGTGCTCTGTTCTGGTAAGTCCTATACCCTCTGCCCCCAATTCTCTGGCTTTTTGTGCATCTTCCGGGGTATCGGCATTAGCGTATACACCTAAACGTTTTATTTTATCAGCCCAAGATAATAGAGTTTCAAATTCCTTACTCATTTTTGGCTCAATAGTAGGAACTTTCCCTAAAAATACTTCTCCTGTTCCTCCATCTATCGTGATAAAATCACCTTTTTTTATAATTACATCGTTAACAGAAATTATTTCTTTTTTTATGTCAATATTTAAGACACTACATCCAGCTACACAAGCTTTTCCCATACCTCTTGCAACTACTGCCGCATGACTGGTCATACCGCCTCTGCTGGTAAGAACACCCTGTGCTTCAACCATACCATGGATATCATCAGGGGTTGTTTCCGTCCTCACCAATATTACTCTTTCACCTTCTTTTCCTGATTCTTCTGCTTCATCTGCAGTAAAGGCCACTTTACCATAGGCAGCTCCCGGAGAAGCCGGTAATCCTTTGGCAATTACTTCTTTTTTGGCGCTAGGATCTATTCTTCTATGTAATAGTTGATTTAATTGATTGGGCTCTACCCTTAAAACAGCTTCCTCTTTATTTATTATTCCCTCTTCTACCATATCTACGGCAATTTTAAGAGCAGCTTGAGCAGTTCTTTTCCCTGTTCGGGTCTGTAATAAATAAAGTTTCCCTTTTTCTATGGTAAATTCATAATCTTGAACATCTCTATAATGTTTTTCTAAAAGTTTTACTATTTTAATAAGTTCTTCATAGACTTTCGGTAAATCATTTTTAAGATTAGATAAAGGCAAAGGTGTTCTAATCCCTGCAACTACATCTTCTCCCTGGGCATTTAGAAGATATTCACCGTAGTTTTCTTTTACTCCGGTAGAAGGATTTCTGGTAAATCCAACACCTGTTCCAGAATCTTCTCCCATATTACCAAAAACCATTTCTTGAATATTTACCGCTGTCCCCAAATCATCGGGAATTTTGTTAATCCTGCGGTAAGTTACTGCTCTTTTAGTATTCCAGGAATTAAATACAGCATCTACGGCGGTCTTCAATTGTAATTCTGGATTTTGAGGAAATTCTTTCCCGGTCTCTTTTTTGATGAGTTTTTTGTATTCATTCACTAATTTCTTTAATCCATCACAATCAATTTCTGTATCTAATTTTGCTTTAAGTTCATTTTTTACCGCTTCTAAAATATGTTCAAATTTATCATGTTCAATACCCAAAACCACATTTCCAAACATCTGCAAAAATCGTCGATAACTATCGTAAGCAAAACGCTCATTTTTTGTGTTGTCGATAACCCCTTGAATAGTAAGATCATTTAATCCTAAATTTAAAACTGTATCCATCATACCGGGCATGGAAATTGCTGCACCTGAACGTACTGAAACTAATAAAGGATTTTTTGCATCTCCTAATTTCTTCTTAGATGCATCTTCCAATTTATTTAATTTATCTTTTGTCTGTTCATCTAATCCCAGTGGATATTTTTGGTTATTTTTATAATACTCATTACACACCTCTGTACTTATAGTAAATCCCTGAGGAACGGGAAGTCCGATTCGGGTCATTTCTGCCAAACCTGCACCTTTTCCTCCCAAAATGGATTTCATATCTCCTTTTCCTTCATCAAAGAAATAGACATATTTTTTCATACTAATTCTTCCTCCTTTTTTATTTTTTTATAAGTTTGAGTATATTTGTGGCAATGTCCTCTATAGCCATATTGGTTATATTAATTACCGAACACCCAATTTTTTTGTAAATACTATCTGCATATCTTAACTCTTTAACTACTCTTTCTTTTTTATTATATACGCTCTCGTCTGGTAGCCCCAATGCCTTTAATCTTTCACTTCTTATTTCAATTAATTTATCGGGACCCATGGTTAAACCAACTACTTTCTCTGTAGATAAACTAAATATCCCAGCTGGAGGTTCAAATTCAAAATCCAATACTATATTGGCTACCTTTATACCTTTGTGAGCGAGATACATACTAAGTGGAGTTTTTGAAGTTCGAGAAACCCCCAATATTACCAAATCCGCTTTAGGTAACTCTAATTCTCCCTGACAGGCATCGTATTTCACCGCAAATTCCATGGCTTCCATTCTTTTAAAATATTCTTTATCTATTTTTCTAATAATTCCCGGTTCTAATTTAGGTCTGATTCCGCTTATCCTTTCAATATTTTCTATCATTGGACCAAGCATATCGAAGGAAAAAACAGATTGCTTTCTAGATTCCTCTTTCAAAAATGATCTTAATTCTGGCTTTACAATAGTATAGATTACAAAACCTTTTTCTTTATTGATTTGACTTATTATCCCAGAAATATCTTTTTTAGATTCAATGTGGGCAAACAATTTCAACTTAATATCATCGGAATTAAACTGACTAAGCGCAGCATGAACTACATTTTGAGCGGTCTCACCGGTAGAATCAGAAATTATATAAACTGTAGGTTTATATTCGGCACTTTCCATAATTATTCCCTCCCCTCTTTTACTGAAACAATCTTAGATAAATCAGCCACCTGATTAAACAAGATTCCTATCTTCTTGATAAGCGAGATCCTATTTTTTCTGATCTCCTCATCTTTGTCCATTACCAGTACCTGGTCAAAAAATTCACCGACCGGTTCGCATAAATCTCCTAATAAATTAAATACTTTTTTATACTCTTTATTAGAAATAAATTCCTTTATTCGCGGATAATTATTTTCATAATTATGATATAAACATAACTCTGCTTTTTCCTTTAATAATGACCGGTCAATCTCAGTTTCTTCACTATTTTTTGATAAATTTAATACCCTGCTTGACGAGTTGAGTATTTTCCCAAAAATGGGCTGGTTGTATAATTCCTCTATAGCTTTTATCCTATGTTTAATATCAACTACATCTCCATCGCTATCCACAGCCAAAACTGCATCAATTACATCGTAGCGAATTCCATCTTCCAAGAAGATATTTTTTACTCTTTGTTTTAAAAAATATAATATCTGAGATACAATCTCGTTTTCATCAATTTTTAATTCCACCGAAACACTTTCTTTATATAAAGATAAAGATTTCCAAATAATATCTTTTAAGGAAATTTGCAGGTTATTTTTCAAAATTATGGCAATTTTCCCTCGAGATTGTCTTCTTAATCCGTAAGGGTCCTGTGATCCTGTTGGGGTTAAGCCCATTACGAAACAGCCAATAATACTATCCACCTTATCAGCAATCCCTAAAATCATACCACTTTTAGTTAGGGGTAATCTACCCCCCGAAAAACGAGGAAGATAATGTTCAAATATAGCTTCCGCTACTTCTTTTCTTTCACCAGATAAAATTGCATATTCTTTCCCCATTATCCCCTGTAACTCCGGAAATTCTTTTACCATTTCAGTAACCAAATCTGCTTTGCACAAATGGGCAGACCTTAAAAGATCTTTTTTTACTTTCTGTTCAACCTGTAAACTATCCGAAATGTAGTCACATAACAATTCTAATCTCTTTGTTTTATCGAAAAGGCTCCCCAGATTTTCCTGAAAAATAACATTTTTTAATTTATCCACTCTTTTTTCTAAGGGAATCTTCTGGTCTTCATGGTAGAAAAATTTTGCATCCTCTAACCTGGCCCTAAGAACATTTTCGTTACCCTCTCTAATCTTAGAAGCATACTTCTTAGAGTTATTGATAATGACGATAAATAGGGGAAGCAGTTCATCTTTATTTTTAAAAACAGGAAAATATTTTTGATGTTTTTCCATAACTACGGTTAAGACATCTTTTGGTAATTCCAAATATTTTTTATCATATCTTCCCAAAATTGCATTAGGATATTCAACTAAATACACTATTTCTTTTAACTGTTTTTCATTTATTATTTTTTTTCCATTTATTTCCTTAATTATCTGTTTTAGATCTGTTTTGACAATATTCTCTCTAATCTGAGGATCAATTATTACATAGCTTTTTTCTAGCTTCTTGAAATATTCCTGAGTAGAAGATATTTTAATTTTTTGGGGTGCCAAAAGTCTATGACCATAAGTAATATTTTCAGAATCTAAACCATTTAGATTGAACTTGATTATTTTATTGCCATACAAAGCAAGTATCCATCTTATAGGACGGATAAATCGCAATGATTTTTCTCCCCAACTCATTGATTTGGGAAATTGCATGCCCTTGATTATTTTAGGAAATATTTGGGATAAAAGGTCAATGGTTGGCTGGCCTATTATGGAGTTGGAAGCAAAAATATATTTCCCCTTTTTTGTATCTTCGACAATTAAATCCCCCACATTTACCCCCTGGCTTTGGGCAAACTTTAAAGCAGGTTTTTGGGGCTGCGAATCTTTATTGTAAGCAATCGAATAAGCAGGTCCTTTAATTTTTTGAAAAATATCTTCCTGTTTATCCTTAATGTGGAAGATGAATAATATTAATCTTCGAGGAGTGCCGTAAACCTTTATTTCTTTATGATTTATACTTGATTCTTCCAAATACTTCTTTGCTAACCGATTTAAATCTTTTAAGGCATTTTCCATATACTGAGCTGGTATTTCTTCGGTTCCAATTTCTAAAACTACATTATTCATTAAATTTTATCCTCTGTCTGATCTTTTATTGTTTAATTAAAGGAAAACCTAATTTTTCTCTCTGCTTTACGTATTCTTCTGCACATAATCGAGCAATATTTCTCACCCGGGAAATATATCCTGTTCTTTCTGAAACACTAATTGCTCCCCGGGCATCTAATAAATTAAAAGTATGGGAGCATTTTAATATATAGTCATATGCCGGTAAGGATAACTCCTTTTCTATTAATCTTCCGGCTTCTTTTTCATAAATATTAAAGAGATTGAATAACATCTGTATGTCTGCTTCTTCAAAGTTATACTTAGACTGTTCTACTTCTGCTTGATGACGTATATCTCTATAGGTAATATTTTTACCCCATTTTAAGTCAAAAATATTATCCACATCCTGAATGACCATACCTAATCTCTCTAATCCATAGGTTATTTCTACCGGAATAATATCTAAATCAAGACCGCCAGCTTGCTGGAAATAAGTAAATTGAGTTATTTCTAAACCATCTAACCAAACTTCCCAGCCTAACCCCCAGGCACCTAAGGTGGGGGCTTCCCAATCACCTTCAATAAATCTTATATCATGCTCTTTTCTTGATATCCCCAAACTTTCTAAACTTTTAAAATATATTTCCTGTACATTTTCAGGAGAAGGTTTTAATACAACCTGGAGTTGATAATGCTGTTGTACTCTATTGGGATTTTCTCCATAACGTCCATCGGTAGGTCTACGAGATGGTTCAACATAAGCTACTTTCCATGGTTCGGGGCCTAATACTCTTAAAAAAGTGGTTGGGTTCATTGTTCCCGCCCCTTTTTCTGTATCGTAAGGTTGTTGAATAATACAACCCTGTCCTCCCCAATATTTTTCTAAATTAAAAATTATCTCTTGAAAATCCATATTAGTATCTGTTCCCCTTATTTATAAATAAAATTTCCTCTCACAGAGATTTTCTGAAAACCCTTTGTCTGTTAAAGAGAGGGAGTGTATTTTCTTAGTTAATATATCAAAATCGGCCTTAATTGTCAACGACTTATCTCGTATCGCGTAT
>JBAUBA010000187.1:0-2117 GCA_049676265.1 Atribacterota bacterium | reverse complement strand
GTGTTCTCGGTAGCCGGCATTTTATTCTCAACATCTGCATAGCCAAAACCTTGGTTAAAAATAATCTCCTGTCCTTGTAGTATTGCGACAGACATCCCGGGGATATTTAACTCTCCCCGCAAACTTTCTATTTTTTGTTCAAAAGTTTGAATACGGTCTGAAGATGTCAGGACAGCTGCCTGCCCCCAGATTACCAGCAATATAAATACTATAAGTATAGCAATATTTTTGAAAATTTCCCTTTTCATCTTTCTATCTCCTTTAATTCAATTATTTAACACACTGTTATCTTTATACTACAAGTCTATCCGAAAATCCTTCTTTTTCTGGAAAATTATTCAAAAAAACAAAAAAGTCCTTTGGCGAAATTGCCAAAGGGCTGGAAATTTTCTGGCTCTCTCAACAGAACGATTTTCGAACTTTTTGTATGAGCTATGAAACTGAAAAAGTATATCATGAGTTAGAAAAAGTAGTCAGTATTTTTTAAGAATTAAAAGATAGAACGATCCTTCAAATAAATTCTACCCCTTAAATAGATTAAAAACTCTTAGTTAGTATAAGATTAAAAAGAGAAATATTTTAAAGATAATATAACCTAAAATCACTAAAATTGTGCAATTTTACAAAAAAATAGCGGTAGCATAAAATATTTAGTAGAGTGAAAGATACCTAATGGCATACCCTTAAATAGAAAACGACAGAGAAAGGGCAGCGGCTTTTCTATCCTTATCTTTAAGGAATTACGAGAGTGCTTCGACCCTTTCAAATTAAGCTCTATGCATTCATTGAATACTATTGATAATTCTCTGTGCGGCTGCTATTAGCGTATTTGCTTGCCCTTTTGTTAGTTTTTTACTATTCTGTAACCCTCCAACATGGTGGATAAAACCATTCAATTTACCAATGGCCCCTTGTTCATGGTAGTTCTCCAAAGCATTAATGGCATTCTCAAGAGGCACCGTTAGACTTTGCTGAACTCCTTTGGAAAGTTGAAAGCTTTCTATTGTTGTAATCAGATCTCCTATGGCTTCAGCAGGAGTCTGAATCATTATTTCGGCTGTGTCAGTACCATTAAGGCCACCATCATCGCTTATTAAGAGAGTCACGGTATAGATACCTGCTACGTCGTAAATGTGATTTACTATCATTCCGGAGCCATTTGCTCCGTCACCAAAAATCCATTCATAAGATACTATGGTGCCATCAGTATCGTAAGAGCCACTCCCATCAAATTGTATCGTTTCACCTACCAGTACTTTCTTATCATCTCCAGCATCTGCTATAGGTCTCTTCCAACCATCTTGACAAATCCAGGGAAAATAATCTCGTCCGTAAAAAAAACCGTATGAACAATCTACAAAATAATCGCCGTCATCATCAGGATTCGTCCAGTTGCTCCAGTAGTTACCACCAACTGGCTTGTCCAGGTAGAACTCATTGCCGCTGCTTTTATTAACAATGGCTTGCGTTGGGTTATTGATGAAGTTGTTGTTGTATACTTTATTGAGGTTGCAATTATAGAGCTTGATGCCAGATTGATTGTTGTAGATTGTGTTTTTAGTTAAGGTGTTAGAAGAGCAGGAGTCAAGATAAATCCCGTAGTGGCTGTTATCGTTAGTTATGTTGTTGGTTAAGGTGTTGGAAAAGCCAGAATGAAGATAAATCCCGTAGTTGTTATCGTTAGTTATGTTGTTGGTTAAGGTGTTGGAAGAGCCAATGAATAAAAAAATACCAATATAGAATTTAGAAAAAACACAATTCTTAACCGTGACATTACTTCTTTTGCAAAGATAAACTCCATTACCCCCTCCAGATCCAGTTATTATGTGTCCAGCTCCATCTAAAGTCAAGTTATCTTTATCTATCACTATGGTTTGGTATACATCTGTGGTTAGAGTGTATGTCCTGGTATTTTTGTCCCATGTCCCAATTGAGTTATCATCGGGGATGTATCTTGTTAGACTACTTGTCCAAGCAGGTACTACTCCAAATACCAAAATCAATAATCCTACCAAAATTAGTAAGGCTATCTTTTTCATTAAAATCACTCCTTTCTAGTAGACAATTTTATTTCATCATTCATCTTTGTAGAAATTAGAAATAATAATCTAACAAAC
>JBAUBA010000186.1:0-1537 GCA_049676265.1 Atribacterota bacterium | reverse complement strand
CATTGTACCCGGTAGTAAGTATTCGCTTATCTTTTACGATTACTGCTCCAACTTTTCTTCTTAAACAAGTGGAACGCCTGGAAACTAATTCAGTTATTTCCATAAAATATTCATCCCAGGTTGGACGGTTCATAAATTTGCAACTCCTTTAATAAATTTAGTATATCGTATATTAAAAAAGTTAAAAGCTAAAAACGCAAAGCGCAAAACCAAAGCTTAAAACTTAAAATTAAAGAATTACCAAAAATGTTAGGTTCAGACATACTAACTCTCACAGGTAAAAATAAGTTTTGAGTTTTGAATTATGGTTTTTCGTTTTTCGCTTTAAGTTTTGACCTATAAATTTTGCTACATTATACAATATGTTATCTTCGCTTATTACTCATTACATATTACTCGTCACTGTATTTTATACTAATTTACGAATTTATTTTGTTCCGAATAATCTATCCCCAGCATCTCCTAAGCCCGGGACTATATATCCATGTGAATTTAATCTTTCATCAACAGCTGCGGTGTATATCTTTACATCCGGGTGGTATTTTTGTACCATATTTATACCTTCCTGAGCTGCAATTATGCACATAAACTTTATATCAACTGTGCCACATTTCTTGATATAGTCTAAACAGGCAACGGCTGTACCTCCGGTTGCTAACATCGGGTCAACAATAATAACTTTTCTTTCTTTAATATCAAATGGTAATTTAGCATAATACTCTACGGGTTTTAAAGTTTCAGGATCACGATACATTCCAATGTGTCCTACTTTTGCAGGAGGAATGAGTTTTAGTATTCCGTCCACCATACCCAAACCCGCTCTTAAAATAGCTATTATAGCAATGTTTTTCCCTGAGATTATTTTACTTTTAGTTTTGGAAATGGGAGTTTCAATTTCAATTTCCTTTAATTCTATTTCCCTGGTTGCCTCATAAGCTATTAAATTAGACAGCTCATCTACTAATTCCCTAAATTCTTTCACCTGGGTATTTTTATCTCTTATTAAAGTAATTTTATGTTGTATTAAAGGGTGATCTAAAATAATTACTTCTGACAATGACTTTTCCTCCTTTTATAATCGTATGTCGTATAACGTATGTCGTATAACGTATTTCGTATATCGTATTCCGTATATCGTATTTCGAACTATAGTAGATAACGAATAGGTTCCCCCTTATGTCATTGCGAGCTCCGATTACTTGGGGGCAGGCTTGCTTTGCTCCTCGCAATTACAGAACTGCTTCTAATTTCTGACTTCTGACTCCTGTTTTTTTCACGCAATACAATTTTATTCTGGCTAGCGAATTCTATCTATTTATTCTATTTTCTTCACGATATACGACATACGATATACGACATACAAGACATTAATTTATTTATAAATTTTATCTTCTTCTTGTTTTATTTTTCTCAGGCGATTAACGTGCCTCTCCTCCTGGCTAAACTCAGTATTTAACCAAACTTTTACAATTTCTTTTGCTAATCCTACACCTATCACCCTTGCCCCTAAAGTCAAAATATTGGCATCATTGTGTTC
>JBAUBA010000185.1:0-12223 GCA_049676265.1 Atribacterota bacterium | reverse complement strand
CCGCAATAGCATATACTCCTTTACATTTCGCTTCATTTACCAATTCAACTACTTCCGGGGTGCTGATATGACACATTTCAACTTTCGCACCGGTCTTTTCTGCAAAGAGTAAAATTTTAGAAGCTGTCTCTATCTCTACGACTGGCGGGCGTGATCTGCCGTGATATATCGGAGAAGTTTTCCCTTCACTTCTTAAGCGGGCAATATTTTTATTTATCATATCATTATTTTCTGCGTGAAAACCTATCATTACCCCCGTCTGTGCTACTTTTTCCATCAGCTCGTATTGGTCTCCGGTGTTTGGTGCAGTAAGCCCGATAAACTCCTCTTTTCTTCCCGGAGGAGCCTCATGCAGAAAGGTTTTAAAAGCCACAATGCCCGATTTTGCACAGGGAATAATGTCATCCAGGCAATCTGTCCCCGCTGCTCCAAAAAAAGCTATATCGACCACAGCTTCTTTTTCCGCGATGTCCATTCTTCTCTCTACTATTTCAGGGGAATGTGGAGGGGGAACAGAGATAGGCATTTCAATTATAGTAGTAACTCCACCCAAGGCTGCGTCTTTTGAACCGCTTTCAAAGGTTTCTCTTTCATCGTGTCCGGGAGCTCTGATATGAACATGAGGGTCCACAGTACCGGGTAAAACCACTTTTCCTTCTGCGTCGATAACTTCATCAGCTTCTAACTTTTCTTTACTTATGGCAGTAATTATTCCATCCTTTACCCCAATAAAACAATCTATTAATCTACCATCTATAAATACTTTATCTGACTTGATTACTAAATCAAATTTACTCATATCTTATCCTCCGAATAATATTACTTCTCTATTTCTTATTTTCTTATGAATATTTTCCTGCTTTGCTTGTTGATACTCCGTATCTTATAAGTGATTCTATTAACATCAATGCACTAACTACTCCATCAATAACCGGAACATTGACTATTTTTTCAATTTCTTTATCAAGGCCCGCCATCCCGGCACATCCTAAAATCAATACTTCGGCTCCATCCTCTTCTACTGCTTTTTCTCCTTCTTGTATAAGCTTCTCTCTCTTCTCTTTATCATCACCGACAACTCCCAATCCGGTTATACGAACGGATGCACATCGATTTTCAAATCCATATTTTTTAACTAAGTCTTCCTTTTGGGGAATTTTTTTCTTTTTTAAAGATAGTATGCTAAATTTATGCCCCAAGGGCAGAGCTAAAAGCATTGAAGCTTCTCCGATACCTATTACCGGTTTATCAGTTAATTCTCTAAGTAAGTCCACTCCTATATCACTATGGCAGGCAATAATAAACCCATCGTACTTCCCTTCCCATTCTTCAAATCTTTCTAATAAATATTTTTCAGAAATGGCAGCATCGTGATAACTTTCTATACCTGAGGGAGCTTCTTCAATGCATTTAACTTCTACTTCCGAGTTTGGTAAAGCATATTCTTTACATATTCCTTCAATAGCTTTGGTTACTTCTGGTGAACTATTAGGGTTTATACACAGTATTTTCAAAACAAATCTCCTTTAAAAATTAAATATTTTTTCTATTAAGATTTTTTATTTGCTAACTCTATAATAGAAAAATCACAAAGCAATCTAATATTTTTTCTTTGTTTACTCTATTTATATTTTTATAAATATTATAATGCTACTTTTGTATTTCTACCTACATTTTTATTATTATAGTAAAGAAGGCAATCGCTTAGGTCAAATATTTCATTATCTATATTTGCTTCTCTAATTTTCTTTTCACCGCTTCTGGTAGTCAATATTCGGCCCTTTTCTCCTATAACCCTGCCTTCGGCCATAATTACTTTTCCTTTGTTTATCCCCATCACTGCCTTGCCCTTTTCAGGATCCAAAACAGTTATATCAGCATCTGCACCTACTGCCAAATGCCCCTTATTTAACCATCCGAACATTCTCGAAGGCATTAATGAGCTTTTGACTACAAAATCTTCCCAGGTAATAGCTCCAGATTTTATCAATTGTAAACCTTTTTCAACAATTACGTTTCGGGGAATTCCTCCGCCATCGGTGCAAAAAGCATCTATTAAAAACCTGTTGTTAAAATCTTTATGTACCGCACACATAAATAGTATTTCGGGTATATTTACTTTAAAACTGATTATGATTTCAGTATCTGCATCAAACCAACTTTGCGCTCCCTTTTTCCCTTTTAACAGTACATTTTCTCCATCTATGCTTACGATAACCTCTGCAAAACCATCGATTATTGCTTGATACAAGCCTGCCTTAGTTAAAGGATATCCACCCATTTTTAGACAATTCCTAGTTACATCCGTTTCCGGCATTTCATTGACACATTTCCCGCTGCTACCATTTCTATAAGATAAGTAAGATTCGCTTACAATGTTATTTTTCTTTTGTAACAAAGAAAATATTTCATTCAACTCGTCCAAAGGCTCTTTTATTAATCCCCGGCAATAACTATTAATATGAGCAAAATGAATTGAATATTCTCCTGTTAAAGAAATTGCTTCTTTAAATCCATTCAAATTACTCCCCGTTTTAGTTGTGCCTACATGAAAAGCAATATAAACTCCCTTTTTATTAGCAATCTTTATAGTGTTAGCTGTGGCTTCGGGAGTTAAAGGGTAATGGCCTCCCATTATTTTTATCCCTATTGCTCCCTCTTTTAGTGAATTGTCAATAAACTTTTCGATTTCTTTACATGAGGGATTATTTCCTGAAATATTTATCCCTGGACGTAATGCATTTAACCCTGCGATGTTTAGACCGGAACCTTCTTTGTTGATAGTATTAATTATATCGTCAATGGGGCCTGCAAAGTCAACAGCAGTTATCACCCCAACCCTGGCCATCATTTTAAATCCTTCGCTCCCACCAATCCAGTTGGATAAATGTACATGAGGATCTATAATTCCGGGTATTACTACCTTCCCAGATAAATCAAATATTTTTAAAGTGCAATTGGAATTAATTTCTTTATCAACGTTAACTATCTTTCCGGATCTTACCGCAATGTCAGTAATTTTGTTAATTCCATTTTTAGGGTCAATTAATCTTGCTCCCTTAAAAAGTATATCATACAATTAATCTTACCTCTTTCCGATACACGCTTTATTTGAGAGAAGTGGGATCATTATCTATCAATTTAAATTTTTTCTTGCTTAGCTCTTTTCTGAATTGCATTACTATTATAATCGATAAGATAATTATGCCTGCCACATCACTAAAATAATCAGGTAAATATAATAAAGCTGAACAAGCAAAGAAAACTAAACGCTCAGTTGTTTTTATTTTTTCTGATAAAAATCCCTCAAATCCAATATTAAAGCAAACTAACCCGGCTAAAGCAGTAATAGATATCCACAGGGCTTGCCAAAAAGACGCATTATGAGCCAGGAAAATGATTGGAGAATAGGCAAATAAAAATGGTATTAAAATAATTCCCATTGATAATCGGAATGATTTATAGCCGGTTAACATAGGATCTCCATCACTAATTGCGGCGGCGGTATATGCACACAAACATACCGGGGGTGTAAATCCAGAGGTCTGACTAAACCAAAAAATAATCATATGGGCTACCAACATGGGTACTCCTAATGTTACCAAAGCCGGGGAAGCTAAAATAGCAATAAGTAAATATGCGCTGGTTACCGGCAAACCCATTCCCAACAAATAAGCAATTACCGCGATTAAACATATTGCAAAAAAAAGTATTCCGCCCGAAACTGAAAGAATAATTGAAGAAATTTTTAAAGCTATTCCTGTTTGAGTAGACACTCCTAAAATAATACCGGCACAAGCACAGGCAGGAGATATTTTTATAGTTCGCCTGGCGGCAATTACTAAACTGTCCTTTACTTTTACTAAATTAAATCGACTTTCCTTCTTAAACGAAGTAACGATAATTAGAAAAATAATGGATAAAAATCCTGCATAAAAAGGGGTATACCCTCTAACTAATAAATAAACAAGTACAACAACAGGCAATATTAAATGATATCCTTTTTTTAATGTTTTCCATAAATTAGGCCGCATTGATGCTGGTAAACCTTTCAAGCCTTTTTTCCGTGCCATTATATGTACAGAAGTAAATACCATTCCGTAATAGATGAGAGCTGGCATAAAAGCTATTGCTATGATATTAATATAGGGCGTTCCGGTAAATTCAGCCATAATAAATGCCCCGGCACCCATTATGGGAGGTAACATTTGTCCACCCGTTGAAGCGGCAACTTCTATTGCCCCTGCTTCTTCTGCGGTAAAACCGGTTTTTTTCATCAAAGGTATAGTAAAAGCTCCTGTGGTAGCAACATTCGCTACACTGCTACCCGAAACAGAACCCATCATCGCACTACTTAAAACAGCTGTCTTTGCAACACCACCGCTATATTTTCCCAGCAGAGCATTACAAAATTCTATATAAAAATTACCCACTCCGCTAATCTCTAAAAATCCCCCAAAGCATATAAAAATAAATGTATAAGTAGCAATTACTCCAATGATTTTACTAAATAATCCCTCAGTAGTTAAGTAAATGTGATCTACAAACAAAAACAAAGGAACGCCTTCGTGATGAAATAAACCGGGGATGTAATTGCCAAAAAAACTATATAATATAAAAATAGAAGTTAATATTGGAAGCGCTAAACCTATGGTACGACGAGAGGCTTCTAATACAAGAAGCACTACTATAACACACATTATTGAATCCATGGTAGTAATCGGACTTAAGTAAGGCATCCTCCAGATTAGTCGTTGATGGTTTAATATTATCCACCCAAAAGACATTACACCCAGAAAAAAAAGAATAATATCATACCAGGAAATTTTTTTTAGTGATTTTTCTTTTTCAAATGATAATATTAAAAAAGTTAAAGATACTGTAAACATAAGATGCAAGGAACGTTGAAGTGTAGCCTCAAAAACCCCATAATAGGCTTGGTAGAGATGAACGGCTGACATTAAAACCAATAATGAAGACACGATTAATGCAGTACTTCCTGTAAGAGTCCGTACATTTGAAGGCATTTTTTTTACATTACTATCATCTGCTAAAACTGACATTTTTTACCTCTTTCATACAATTAATTACGCTTAGATTAATTTTGAATTACTTAAATATCAATAATTGTTTTGGTAATTGAAAATTTCGCGGCAGAGAAAACCTTCTCTACCGCGATTTATTGAAAATTTAATCTCTGGGTTTATTATTTAATATATCCTTTTTCTCTGAAATATCTCTCTGCACCCGGATGTAAAGGAGCTCCTAAATTCTGCCATGCTTCAGTCATATCTAATTCACCAAGTGCTGCATAAACTCCTTTTAAATATTCTAAGTTTTCAAGTATTGACTTGGTGAAATTATACACTACTTCTTCTGATAAATCATCGCGACAGAATAATACTGCGGACATACCTACGGTTTCAACATCTTTATCAATCCCCGGATAAGTACCTGCAGGAATTATCATTGGAGACATCCCGAATGCGTCAATTAAACTTTTTTTCAAATCACCGGAAATGGGTAAAATTTTTGCGGGACGAGCTACCATCATTTCATATACATCTGAGGTGGGACAGGCTCCTTGACGATTATACATGTCTATATGGCGATCTCTCCAAAGATTTACTGCTTCACTCGAGCCTACGAATTGAAGACTACCTCCCCATTCTTTTACATCTTCCAATGTATAACCATAAAATTCAAAAATCTTTTGGGCTGCCCAAAAATCACCAACACCTGGTTGCAAAGGACATAATTTTACTGGATATTTTTGTTCAAAAAGTTCATCAAGGGTGTCGAAAGGTAAATCTTTGTCTACTAATACTTGAATATACATGGGTAAAATTTTCATTATCCCTCTTAAATTAGTCAATTTTTCAGCATAAGGATCCATTCCTATATTGGCCGCTGCAAGATATGAAGAATAAGAAAAACCAATAGTGGCTTGTCCTTTCGCAATAATTCCAGGATTAGATACCGAGCCACCTGGTATTCCAGTTGCTGGACTCCCGTCATATTCCTGGTTAATTACTTCAGCCATCGCTCCAGCTAACGGATACCAGCTACCGCCAACACTTCCAGCGCTTAATTTCAAGTCTTCTACACCAATATTTTTCTCAGCAAATGCACTAAATGACAATCCAATAACTAATGCTAAAACCAAACTAACGATTACAAATTTTTTTATTCTCATTACTAATTTCTCCTTTTAAAATTTTTTATTAAGTAAAAATAATTATATTTCTAATTTTAAATATTATAACACCCCCACTTTTTTTATCAATTTTCCTTTTCACTTTTTTGCCTAAATTCTTTAGCTATAGGAATAATAGAAATTTCAAATATCTAGTCTAAAGAAAAATATATACAGGCTAAATCCCTAACTATTTCTCAATTAGTTTACCACATTTTGATAGTTTTTCGGCAATATCTTTCAATCCGAGCTTTTCTAAACCTGTTCTGGTCTGCATCCCAGTTTTTTTATCCCATCCCCATAGTTCATAAAATTCATTAAGCATCTCATTGTATTTATTTTCCTCGATTTTAAAACCTTTATAAGGTCCTGATTTTACTTCTTCTTCTCGAAACCTCTTTGGAGGAAGATCGTCTTCGCGAGACATATTGGTATGAAGTGCATTAAACGCCTTTTCAAAATTTCTCCCAATAACTGCATAATGGTCCATCAATTCTTCTTCAGTCAAATTAAGTCCCATTCCAGCATTAATAAGCTCTGCAAAATTAGTTATTGTAAGGAAATTTGCTCCGGACCAGGTTCCCACATAATTACATATGCCCAGGTTATCTTCTAATTCTTTAGTCTTCCCCTGCCAGACTACACCCTTTGCCTGATTTCGATAATCTGTTACATTAAAATCCCCTCGTCTTGGTTTAGGACCGTATCCATTACTTCCCATAGTCGCGCCCCTTAAATGTCTCCCCGCTACAGGTGAGGTAGATACAGCCAATGCCCAGCCCTTGGGAACACGGAAAGGTTCAATTGAAGGCTGTCCTTTTACCTGAATAAGATAATATTTTGAATTATGACCAATCTTTTGAGCAGCTTCCATCATGCCATCTGCTAATAAATTCCCAATTCCTTCTCTATGGGCTAATTTTTTAATCATTTTTATTAAGGCCTCACTGTTTCCCCAATCTAATTCTAAACCATCAGTGTCTTCTTTAGTTATAATCCCCTTTTCATATAATTCAAAAACCCAGGATAGTCCGGCTGCAACATAATCACCATCTAATCCCAATTTATTGGTAAGCAACCAGGACTCTACCACTGATTCCGGATCGGAAATATCAAATCGACAAGCATGTCCCATAATTGTATTAATCCAAAATCCTTCACCTTTTTCGCCATTATGCCTTCCTTTATTTATTTCCATAAAAGGCATACATCCAGTAGGACAAGAATAACAAGCTCGTACTCCTTTTTGCATATTAGGCACACCTGTTGTAGGGTTCATTAACCTATTTCTTTTTTCTCTCTCCCACTGATCATCTTGGCCATTTTTAACCACTATATTAGTATTCCATCCCTTCCATCCAGGATCAGAATACAGATTCAATGCGGATTTACGCATCATTTCTGCATTGGGCTCTTCTTTGCATTTTTGATAACACTTCGCTACTGCCTTCATGAATTTTTCCGGTTCCGCAACTTCAATTTTCCCATGTCCACGGACCACAATAGCTTTTAGTTTCTTATCTCCCATGACACAGCCTACTCCTGAACCACCGGCAGCTTTTGCTGTATCCATCATGATAACCGAACCTCTTACCCTGTTTTCTCCTGCCGGTCCAATACAAGCAATTTTGATATACTCATCCCCGATTTCTTTTCTTAATACATTCTCTGTTGCGTAAACATCCTTACCCCATATTAAATTAGCATCTCTAATCTCAACATGGTTGTCATTTATAAACAAATAAACTGGTTTTTCTGATTTACCGATAATAATTATATTATCATATCCAGCATATTTTAATTCTGCCCCCCAGAAACCCCCTACATTGGCTGAACCTTTTCCCCCGCTAAATACATTTATAGTAGACACATCTACCCTGCAGGCACCGGGAGCCATTGTTCCCACTAAAGATCCTACTCCAAAACAAAGAAGATTCTCCGGATCATACCATTTTACCTGGGGAGCTATCTCATTAATCATAATAAGGGAATTAATTCCCCTGCCACCCAATGTTTTTTCCGCATAACCTTTGGTATCTTCAGTCCATATCTTCTTATTAGATAAATCTATCCGTAAAATTTTACCAGCAAAACAGCCTTTAATATTTGCTACTGTATTCATAGGTGGTCTGATTCTCCTTATTTTCAACAGTTTCTTTAACCGCCTTAATTGCCCCGTAAACACAGTATTTTACACATAAAGGTTCAACCTCGTTCAAACATCCGTCACAGGTTGAATCAATACACCATTTAATAACCCCATTTTGCGGATTACGAGATAGGAATATACTGCTTTGGTCCGGCCAGAAGGTTTTAGTGTGGTGAAAGGAACAGATTAATTGGCAAGTTTTACAAGCATAACACAGATTAGTATCCCTAATAATCTTCATAATTTTCCCCTTAAAAAATGTTAAGCAGAGAATTATTATTACTTAAAAATCAATATAATCAATCATAATTTCTATCATTGCCGCCATAGAATTAATGGCAACTTTTAAAATAATATATCCCATAAGTAATGTTCTGTTAATATATATGTAAAGAGGCTGCAATTAAATTACAGCCTCTTTATTAAATGTCCAGTATTTATCTCTCTTTCCATTCTGGTGCTGGGTACATAGGTGCATTTTCCTGTGAAGCTTCGGGATAAACAATAACATATTTACCATTTTGTACTTGTACTACGGGATGCGGCCATTTAATATTTTGTCCTTTTTCATTAAAAGCAATTGCTGGCCAAGTAGCAAGTTCTAAATCAAGAGTAGATAAGGCCTCTCTAACCTTTTCGGTTTCAATTGAATCAGCCTTTTCTATAGCTAACTGAAGCAAGGTTCCTGCAGCACTGGCACTGGATACGTGATATTCCGGCATATAGTCAGACCTAAATTTATCTTTACAAGCCTGCACATAATCTGCGGTAGTTCCGAATACTTTATCACTATTCTTCATGCCTGGCAGCCACCATTCACCTTCAAAAGCATATTCAGCATCTGCTCCTAATTCCGCTATAAAGCTGGGAATCATCACTCCTACTGAGAAAGCATAAATTTTCGGATTAATATTTAATTCCTTGCATTGTCTAATGGCCATTAAGCTATCTGCGGTATAACCGGCAACGCCCAGAATATCAGGATTTAAGTTTTTCACTTGAGTAAGCAAAGTAGATATATCGGTGGCACCTGCAGGATACTTTTCAAAAAGCACTACATCAAATCCTAATTCTTTACATTTATCTCTAAATCCCTCAGCACAACTTAATGGGAACAGATCATTTGCTGCTATAATAGCTACTGTTTTAGGTTTGGGGTCTAGATTCTCTGCCATATAGGCTATAGGTACCATTAACATAGGAGCTGGTGGAAGAACTGAAAATACATACTTGTAACCTCGCTCATAAATATTAACAGCATTCGCCTCAGGGGCTATGGTAATCATTTTATATTTTTCACCAATGGCCGTAGTGGCAAAGGTAATGCCACTGGAGAATGGACCAAATAGAAAATCTACTTTATTCTGAGTTATCAACATTTCGGTAAGTTTTGCACCTCTCACTGGGGTACTTTCATCATCATAATAAACCATCTTTACTTTATAGTTTACCCCTCCGGCAGTGATACCTCCATGACTATTGACCCAATCTTCCCATACTTCATATCCATCCTTAACTAATCTTCCCTCATAAGCTATTTTACCAGTTAAAGAAACTGCGACCCCGATTTTTATTACATTTTCCTGAGCAGACACTATTCCGGTTAAGCCAAGCAATAAAATACTGATTAACACTACAATAACAATTACTTTTTTCACTTTTTTTTCCTCCATTTTATTTAATTAGAAAATTTTTTAATTAGCTTTCTGTTCTGCTATACTTCTTTCTTTTTTTTCATCTACCACCCTCTTTTTTTTATTCACTTGCAAGAATCACTTTTCCAAGTATTCAAACTGTACTGAACTTTTATACCACTCCTAAATAGGCTGCTTTTATATGTTCATTCTTAGTTAACTTATCAGTCGTATCATGAATGGATACCGCTCCTGCCTCTAATACATATCCCCTATCTGCAATATCAAGAGCAACCTTTACATCTTGTTCAACCAATAATATGCCAATCCCTCTTTCCTTTCTTAATTTAGCGATAATCTCTATTAAATCGTCTACGATAACCGGCGCCAATCCTAAAGAAAGTTCATCGATGATAAGTAAGGTGGGATGGGACATTAAGGCTCTTCCTATAGCACACATCTGTTGTTCGCCGCCGGATAAATTCCCGGCAAGTTTTCTGCTATATCCTTTTAACGGTTTAAAGAGGGCATATACAAAATCTAAATCTTCTTTTACGCTTTGATTATACTTTCTTTGAAAAGCACCCATCAAAAGATTGTCTTCTACGGTCAATCCAAAAAATAAATGCCTTCCCTCGGGAGCAAAACCGAGTCCCATTTTTATTCTTTCTGGAGAAGCCATTTTAGTGATATTATTTCCTGAATAAAATATTTTACCTTTAGTAGAGGGAATCATTCCTACGATACTTTTTAATAGGGTGCTCTTCCCTGCTCCATTTGCCCCGATTACACACACCACCTCTTTTTGTTTTACTTCCAAGCTTATATCCCACAGAACTTGAATTGCACCATAACCTGCATCAAGATTGGAAACTTTCAATAATAGATTATCCTTCATTATTTACCTCCTTAGCATACCTTTTCCCCAAATAAGCTTCAATAACTGCTGAATTATTCACTACTTCTTGAGGGGTGCCATCTACTATCTTCCTGCCGTGATGTAAAACTACAATTCTATCTGAAATTCCCATTACCGCTCTCATAATATGTTCAATGTATACTATAGTTAAGTCTTTTTCCTGCCTGACTTTTTTGACTAAAATACTTGCCTCTTCAACTTCTGTCGGGTTCAAGCCAGCCATAACTTCATCTAAAAATAATACTTCGGGTTCCATAGCTAAAACTCGGGCAAATTCCATTTTTTTTAGATCAGGTAAAGTGATATCACTTACCGACGAATCTTTTTTGCTCTCCAAGCCTACTAATTTTATTATTTCTCTGGCCCTTTTAGATGCATTTTTCATATCAGTACTTCTCTTGTCTCTTCCGTAAAGGGAACCGACTAATACATTTTCCTCTACCGTCATTCCTATTAAAGGCTTCACTACTTGAAAGGTACGGGTTAATCCATACCGGGCTATCTGATAAGGTTTTAAATTGCTTATATCTAAATCTTTAAAAATTACTTTACCGGCAGTCTTGGGCAAAGCACCGGTAGCAAGATTAGTAAGGGTGGTCTTTCCAGCACCATTGGGACCAATTAACCCAACTATTTCACCCTTTTTTACTTCAAAGCTAACCTCATCTACTGCCTTTAAAGCTCCAAAATGTTTACTTAAAGTCTCTATTTTTAAAATTATATTATTTTCTCCCACCTTATACGCTCACCTTCTTTCTGAGTCTTAATTCTCTTTTTTTTATAAGATCAGTAATAGTACCAGTAATTCCTTTGGGAACAAAAAAAACGATAATAATGATAGTAATTCCCAACACAGCAAGATGGTATTCAAGAAAAGTACTCCAAACTACCTCGGATAACAGAGAAATTACAAATGCACCAATGATGGGACCTAAAACACTGCCTGCTCCTCCAATAAGCATAATAACAATAGTGTTAACTGCGATCATGATATCAAAAACTTCATCAGGACCAATAAAAGACATCCAATAGGCGTAAAGAGCACCAGCTATACTGGTAAATAAAGCACTTATGGCCCAGGCAATTACTTTATGATAAGTAGTATTAATTCCCATAGAATTTGCTGCTTCTTCATTGGCTTTTATGCTTCGAATCCCAAAACCTAATTTTGATTTGATTACCAAATATACCGTTAGACTAGTAATTACCATTAAAGCCAACATGGCTAAATAGAAGTAATTATAAGTTACTTCTGGTGATTTATCAATAATGGGCAAGGTAGTTCCCATAGCTCCTCCGGTTATCTCAGTAGCATTTTGCACTAC